>JAEZDW010000296.1 GCA_023417955.1 Bacteroidota bacterium | reverse complement strand
TTCCATTAATGATAACGATTCGTTTCATAAGTTTTTTTGGCCAAAACACGCAATCAGCCGGAGAATAGCCGTCACCCGAAAGAATGATTCGCGCCGCAGCGGTAAATTTCACCCGAAAGCAGGATACACTAAAATGGCAAATGATGTTTTTATCGGATCAAACCCTCCCTCTTCGCACGCTCAACTGCCTGGGTGCGGCGCTTCGCATCGAGTTTGACAAACAGGTTGGCGGCATGAGTCTTCACCGTGTTCAAAGAAATGAAGAGCTTGTCGGCAATTTCCTGATTGGTCATGCCTCGTGCCATCAGATTGAGGACTTCATATTCGCGACGACTGATCCCCTTCTTCGCGAGCAGCTCATCGAGGTTGACCGGCGGTGCGGATTCCGTAACCACCGGTCGCGAGCGACTGAGTTTCAGTCCTGCCCAGACACCAATAATCGTAAACAACAAGGCGATGATGCCGATGTAGTGCGACACGGACAACTCACGTACCCACAACCGGTATTCGAGCATCTTAAGCAGGAACACCAGGGCGGCAAGCACAACTGCATAAAGTACGATTGTCCTTATCTTCATACTCTCCGTCAATAGAGGCACAGGTTTAACCATTGGTGCCTGCTAAAGAAAAGTAGCCACTTTGCGCCGCACCGACTCGGGGTCGATCGGTTTTTTTATGAACACCTTCACACCAAGTTTAAGCGCGGCCTGGATTACTTCTTCTTCGCGATCCGACGAGATCATAACGATCGGTGTATCCTTGCGCTGGTGGAGACGAACGCCTTCCAGAATATCCTCCCCGTTATTATACGGCATGTGAATATCGGTAATCACCAGATCGAAGTCGGAATGCTGTTCGAGAAGTTCGAGAGCCTTGCGTCCATCGGAAGCGACAAAGGTATCCACGTGGTCACCTTCGACCGCCATCTGGATCACCTTGCGTTCAACCGGGTTGTCCTCACAAATCAATACTTTCTTGCGCGCTTTCATTTCAGTCATCGTTGGAAGCAAAATAGTGAAAAATAAGGAGCTAGCGTTAATGATGCTGAACTTCTACCCTGCCCACCCCTCTCTGTCCAAACTGCGATACTGAATCGCTTCCGCAAGGTGTTCCGTTTTGATTTCTTCAGAATTTGCAAGGTCAGCGACTGTGCGCGATACTTTTAATATCCGGTCATAGGCACGTGCCGACAATCCAAGCCGCTCCATAGCTGTTCTCAGCAGTGCTCGGCCTGCGTCGTTGATCTGGCAGATTTCCTTCACCATGTTCGACGGCATCATCGCATTGCAGTAAATGGTTTGATGTTCCTTGAAGCGGAGCGCCTGAATCTCACGGGCAGTCACGACACGTTGCCGAATCTCTGCACTGGTTTCTGTTTTGCGATTCGCAGTCATCTCGTCAAAAGAAACGGGTACAACTTCAACGTGGAGGTCGATACGGTCAAGTAACGGCCCGCTGATCTTGCTGAGATAACGCTGCACCACACCGGGACCGCATACACATTCCTTTTCGGGATGGTTGTAATACCCGCAAGGGCACGGATTCATACTCGCCACAAGCATAAAGTTCGCTGGATACTCAATGGAAATCTTCGCCCGTGAAATCGTCACACGTCGCTCCTCCATCGGCTGGCGCATGACTTCAAGCACACTGCGTTTGAATTCGGGAAGCTCATCAAGAAAAAGTACGCCGTTGTTGGCCATTGATATTTCACCGGGTTGAGGATTACCACCGCCACCGACCAGTGCGACGTCTGAAATGGTATGGTGCGGACTCCTGAACGGACGTGTAGTCATGAGCGTTGCATCGTGACCAAGTTTGCCTGCGACGGAATGTATCTTGGTGGTTTCAAGCGCTTCGTTGAGTGTAAGCGGTGGAAGAATTGTTGGCAGGCGTTTCGCGAGCATCGTTTTCCCCGCACCGGGCGGACCGATCATGATGACATTATGTCCACCGGCAGCTGCAATCTCCATGGCGCGTTTGATGTTTTCCTGGCCCTGCACGTCACGGAAATCAGTGTCGTAGAAATTCATTTTGCGGGCAAACACCTCCGCGACGTTGAGCGAAACGGGTTCGATGGGTTTCGTTCCTTCGAGGAAGTCGACGGCATCCATAAGGGACTTCACAGGATAAACATTAAGTCCGTCGACGATAGCAGCTTCGCGGGCGTTGTCTGCCGGAAGGATGAAGCCTTTGTACTTTTCGCGTCGCGCCTGAATCGCGATGGGCAACACACCTTTGATGGGGCGCAGCAAACCATCGAGTGTGAGCTCGCCCATGATGAGATAGTCTTCAAGCGATTCCGTGAAGATTTGTGCCGATGCCTGTAGCACACAAAGTGCGATGGGCAAATCATAAGCAGATCCTTCTTTGCGGATATCAGCGGGCGCGAGATTGACCACGGTTTTCTTTCGCGGCATAAAATACTTCCTGCTTTTGAGCGCGGACTCAACGCGATGTTGACTTTCCTTGATTGCATTGTCCGGGAGGCCGCTCATAAAGAAGCGGGTTCCCTGGTCGACCGATACTTCGATCATGATAATTCGGGCATCAACGCCATGGACGGCTCCGCCAAAGGTCCTTGAGACCATAGTGCACAACGGGTTTAGTTTGAAAATAACGGTGATTAAAAGTAGTAAAAAAATTGGGAAGGGCAACGAAGGGATAATGTCAATGTATCTAGACCGACGACGATATACCAACGCGGGCCAGCTGCGAAGCTCGTTCACCTTTTCAATGGCGAATCGTGACAAGGATAATCCGCGAAGCACGGAGTCACGAGTGTCGTCCGTTTATTTTCTTTGGCGCCGCAGGTTGTAATTGTGGATGATCGTTGGCAGATCGGAATAGGTCAGTTCTTCACTTTCGATTCTTCGAATTATATCGGTATCATCTCCGAGCAATTCCTTCATTTGTTCTTTAAATTTCCGCTCCACCAACCGAATCCTTTCCTTTCCCTTGTAAAGGTAAAAGTGGTCGGTCTTCGAGAATGAGTAAAACCCCCGGTAAATAGCATTGTACAGTTCCAGTTCCCCGGGAACAACACGAGGTAACATCGCGTCCAACCGGCCCGTTCCATAAAGGATCGTTTTGAAAGTCCGAAGGAAAACACTATCATTTTCAAAGGTAATGAAGTCTTTGGCATAGAGCGTTTTCTTCTTTTTAGTCTCCAAATTTTCTTTATAAACGATGTGCTGTCCCATTTGCGTCAAAACATTGCTGAACCAAAAATAACCCGTTATCGAATTATTGCTGCCCTGCAAAGTACCGTAGATAAACTTACGCTCCGATTTCTGCGCGAGCAGGGAGCAGGATTGAAAAATAATTAATAGCGTAAGAATAAATCGCATTGTCGTTGCCATTGGGATTCTTCAAATTTAGTTCAAAGGCGCCAAAATCAGGCGAGATTACTCGACAATGTAATCAAATGTGCTGTGTAATGACTGCATACGTTCTTTCAGCCCGGGTTCTCTGCAGCGGGTTTGCGCAAGGATCGGTGATCGTGTTTTATTGTATTCACGCAACAAATTTTGCGGCGCTGCTCAGGACCTTCTGCGTCTTTTTGAACTCGTTTCTTTAGTTCGGTCCGACTTTAACTGATGATGCTCGCCCGGGTCCTTCCCTCGCTGCAGGCCAGCGCACAGGCCGTACTCAGGAACCCAACTCTTTTTAATAAAAAGGAAAGCCCCGCGAGCGAGGCCTTCCAATGAGCAGATTTTGATTATGGAAACGAACTTCCTTTCACTCCTTCACAAACTTCCTCACGTAACGCTGGTCCGCGCGCAGCTGAATCAGGTAGAGGCCACCTTTCAGGCCATCAAGCCTGATGTCCTTTTCATACGTAGCTCCGCGCGCTTTGTAGCCTGCATCATTAAGGAGCACGTTGCCGGCGCTGCCCGTGATTTGCACGTCTACCGGACCTTCATAGTTGTTGTTCAACCTAAGCCGAATTGATTCATTCGCAGGAATCGGATAGAGCCCTAATGCTTCATCACCGGTTTCCTGCACCACCTCAACCATCGGCAATGCTGCTGACGAAGCCACTCCGCCTTTGATTGTCCACCACTTGGGGTTGTTCGTCATCCAGTTCATAATTGCGTCGTATTTGATACGTTGATTTGATGCGTTGCCTGTTTGCTTTTCGAGAATTCCCCACGAGCCGTAGCGGCTTGGCAAACTTGTACTCGAAAAATTGCAGAACAATGTACCACCGCGTTGTTTCCAGTTATCGAGGAGGTCGGTATATTCGGGACCCATACGCGCGTCGCGATTAGCATCGATGAGTAGCTGGTGCGGACCGCCATCCTGCGACTGCGCAAGATGCTGACCGCCTTCATACGCCACGATCTTGATATGCTGATATCGTGTGTCGTTGGCGAGTATCGTTCTCAATTGATCGATATCATAATACAATCCCGTTTTCGCGGCTGGTATCTTTTGAAACACTTCGTTCACCGATGACACCGGATTACTGCTACTGCCAATGTTGTGTCCAAAATAAAAGTTGATATTGATCGCGTCGGTCTTTTCATAAACGTCGTCGGTGAGCAGTTTCATATCTGTCCAGAATGTATTTGCATGCCCCACAAATCCGCCCATAACGCGAATGATCGAATTTGCATCACCGTAAACCTGTTCCCACAACGTCCATATCTGGCCACTGCGGCGTGCATGATACTTCTGCCCGGCTTCCCACGGCTGCATTCCCGGCCACGCCTGCAGCCCCTGGTTGTTTACGTAATTGTATTGAACGGTAAACGGGTATCCGCCACTGTTCCATGTTTCATTTGAATACTCGACAAATGCCTTGAGATCAGAGGTGAGGTTGTTTCTCACATACGTCGCGAATTGTGTGTTGTAATTATTATCAGACTCATGTGGCATGCAGAACCACGGATTGGCATGAAGGCGATTTGCCAGTGCAACCATAACTTCAACAGGAACGCCTTTGCGGGCATAGGAATAGTCGTTTTCCTTTGGCGCTGTCAATTCGGTGTAGTCGCCGCTGCTGCTTTGCCAATTGCGTACAGGGCTGGCGTTGGTTTCCATCCAGTCCATAAAACGGATCGTGTTAAACCGCTCCCAGTTTGAAAGAAAATCAGGGTTAAAAACGTCGGTTGAGTTTTCATCGGCAGCTCGCGTCACACGGATGTTACTCACCGGTGCCGAAGTCGAATTTGAACTAATGTGAATCAACAAAAACCTGCAATTGGTAAGCGTTGCTGTCACGCGGCCCGGTGTCGAGGCCGTCTGCGTGACGCCACCAAATCCATTGTCACTAAGTGACACCGTTCCCGTTCCGTCGTAGCGCAATACATAGTCACCAGACACTGCTTCCGGAATATCCCACAGCACAGCTGACCAGCCGGTGACGCCTCCTTTAAGGTAGCCGGCATGATTGAGTGACGAGTTCGGAACCGTGTTGCCGGATCCCGGCCAGAGTCCATCCGTAGTCCACGGCAACGCACGCTTCGCAAGATTGATGAATGCAGATTCCGCCCCATAGGATACCACACCGGCCAGATTTGTTCCCAGTGACGAGTTTGCATTGGGATAATTTGTACCTGTCGCACTTTGTGAGATGCTGATGTTGCGCGTAATGCCACCGCCCGCGATAGTAACGGTACCGGTACGCGACGATCCGGTGTTTGCAGTCACCGTAACGGCTACATTGCCGTTCCCGCTGCCGGAAGCGGGACTTACATTAATCCACGACTGATTGTCACTCACGGTCCATGCAATGTTTGATGTGACCGCGATGTTTTGCGAGGAACCGCCGCTGGTGAAGCTTAACGAAGATGGTGACACGGTAAGCTGGGATGCTGGTCCACCAGTAAGGGTGAGCGTTCCAAAGTTCGCTGTACTGGTCCAGTTGTTGCCATCGCCGTTCCACATGAGCTGACTTTCGCGATTACCACCGTTGTCATCGTCGTTCGTGCCGACATCAAATCCGATCTGCATGTTTGCTGATGGTGTGACCCCGATATTACTCCACGGAATTGCCAGCTCGACACTGTACCCACCTGTGATTGGAGCAGTCGCATGAAGAATGCCTGACGTGTTGTTACCGCTAGCCCACACCGTTGACGAGTTGTACGCTTTTACAATCTGACGATCATTTGCGTCGTACGACGTACCCTTGTTATTGTTTCCGTCGATGTAAACCTCAAACGAATCGTCTTCCCAGGGCAGCGTTGGCGAATCGTTGTGCAGGCTGCCATCAAGAACGTTCGCCCCAACGTACAGATAGGTATTGTTCCACCTGACCCCGAACTGGACAGTGTTGTTTGGCGTTCCGACAATGGGCTTCGTAATGGCGTTCGAAATATCCCAGCCACTTTCATTGAGCTGGCCATTGACGGTGATCGTTGTGCTGGTATATGCGGCAGATACTGTTCCACCTGAGGCGCTAACGGATCCTTCGATGATAATGTCGTCTTCACTTAAGCCGGATTGGCGGTTGCCGATGCCGACGGACTCGTACTGGTTCGTAGCGCCGAACACATACAAACGAAATTCAGTAGCTGTGCCGAGGTTATTATGACCGGTAACGTTGATTTGCTGCAGCGGCAGATTCATGTTTCCATTCGCGGTGAATGAGCCAAGCTGATTACTACTGGTGAATCCGTTTACGCTTGAGAACAAAACAAAAGTGCGCGACTGATTCTGGCTTACAGGCCGGATCCTTATAGATGTAATCGCAACTACCTGTCCTGATGACGGCGTGATTGTAAACGAAATGTATTCGTTGGTGGACAATGCCGTAGCCAGCGTACTTGCAGTCTGGCCGCTGCCTGCGAGTGAATTACCGAGATAGTTAATTGAATTTAGTCCGCTGCCAAGAGTCGCGTTAGCGGATGAAACACCGGTTGCAAGGTTGCCTGCGTTGACTGAAGCGTTGCCACCGTTTCCGGCGAAATTCCAGGACGCCAGTGTCGACTGTGCGAACGCTGCGGTTCCAAAGACAAGAGCCGCGGCGAGTGAAGATAAACGTTTCATCATATCGAAAGGGTTTTGGATTGTAACCGGGAAACCCGGTTCACCAAAGGTCTTCGATATTTATGTTATCCTCTGTCCTGTACTGTTCTATGACGGTTTTGTGCCCCGCAGAAAAAAAGTATGCCTGAAATTAGCGGGCAGAATGCCGATGGTTTTGCACAATCGTCCGCCTCATAAATAAGGTTATCGCGTATGATAAACTGTTCAACGGAAGGTCTATTCGCGAGTGCAGAAATATTCGAACGGGACAGGCAGTACCGAATAAGTTGTTTAGAAATGATCCGATGAATTATTTCCCTTCCGCAGGGGGCAGGGGCTTGCGTGCATCTTCCTGCAGGTCGAAAAGTTTCGCCTTGAGTTGTGTCATCTCAGACTCAAGTTTCGCCATCTCGCGCGAGTGCGAACGCTCACCTCTCAAGAGCCATACGACATCGATTGCGAGCAATACGAGACCGACAAAGGAGCCATACTTAATCATCCATATCTTCTTTTGCATGGACAGAAGAAACTGGAGATTGTCCTTTTGGGAATCTACGTATAAACTGAAAAAGAAAATAAAGAGATGGAATAAGGCGAAGAACCCATAAAAAATCAGCCTGTTCTTTTTCATACCGGGATAGGCGGTTAATAACTAAAGGTAAACGAAAATTCCTGAAAACAACAAAGCGTGTAATACAAAAGACATTTTTCAAGCTTTTGTTGCTACCGTCAGGCCCGCTGAAATTCGCTGAGCTTGCGATAGAGACCCTCCTTCTTAAGGAGGTCATCGTGTCCGCCACGTTCCACGATCATGCCATCCTGCACGACAATGATTTCGTCAGCATGTTGAATCGTGCTCAGACGGTGCGCAATGACAAGGGAAGTCCGGTGTTTCATCAGGTTGTTCAGCGCATCCTGCACGAGTCGTTCCGATTCAGAGTCCAGCGCAGACGTTGCTTCATCCAGGATGAGGATGGGTGGATTCTTCAACACAGCCCTTGCAATGCTGAGGCGCTGGCGCTGACCTCCCGAAAGCTTCGAACCACGCTCGCCGATCTGAGTCTGGTATCCGTTTTCCGTCTGCATGATGAAGTCGTGGGCGTTCGCGACCTTAGCTGCATTAATCACATCCTCCTCGCGTACGTTTTCGAGGCCGAATGCAATGTTGTTAAAGATCGTATCATTGAACAAAATCGATTCCTGGGTAACGACACCCATTTGCCTGCGCAGCGATTCAAGTTCGTAGTCCGTCAAAGGCACGCCATCGAGCAACACCTCGCCTTCGTCCGGATCATAAAATCTGGGCACGAGATCCGCCAGCGTCGACTTTCCGCCGCCGGAGGGCCCCACCAGCGCCACCGTCTTACCTTTTTCGACGATGAGGTTTATGTTGCGAAGGACAGGTTCCTTGTCGTATGCGAAGGTTACATTCTTGAATTCGATCGCGCGGTTAAAAGCCTCAAGGTTGATTGCATTTGGTTTGTTCCGGATCGTCGGTATCATCTCCGTGAAAGCGAATATCCGTTGTGCAGCGACGGTGCCTTTCTGCAATGACGTTATTCCATTGGAGAAGTTCTTCGCAGGCTGAATCATCGACGCATAAAACGTAAGGAACGTTATGAATGCAGCTGGTTCCAGTTCCTCACTGCCTTCCAGTACCATACGGCCTCCAAAGTAAATTACAAATGCTACCACGAGCACACCCAGAAATTCCGACAACGGAGAGGCTAATTCATTCTTCCGGCTTATTGACAAGTTTACTCTCTTGTGGTAAGTCGTTTCACCATCCATCTTGTCGGTAATAAAATTGAGGGCATTGAACGCGCTCACTACGCGCATACCGGTGATTGTTTCATCAAGAATACTTACAATCCGTCCCATTGCCTCCTGGCTCAGCTTTGCTTTCTTCTTGAGCCTGCGTATGATGTTCGAAATAATTGCACCGGTAATTGGCAGGACAATCATCGTCACGAGTGTAAGTTTATAAGAAATCGAAAACAGTACAATCATGTACACCACCAGCGTGATGGGCTCCTTGAACGTTTTCATTCCATTCATTACGGAGCCTTCCACCTCACCCATATCATTGGTGAAACGCGACATCAGGTCACCCTTGCGCTGATCATTGAAGAAGCTGATCTGCATTCGGCTCACGCTTCTGAAAAGGTGCATCCGCATGTGTTTGACAACGTCGACTTTGATCTTCGAGGCGGTCATCCGTTCGATGTACCTGAAAATGTTGGAGAGTAAAACGAATATGACGATAAAGAAACAGATGAACAGCAGTGCACTTGCTCGTCCCTGCTCCGCTACAACCTGAAGAAAATGATATTCGAAAAGATTCTTTGGGTAGTCAATTGAAAAAGCAAACGGTGGCTTCTCGGTTGCTACAACCTCGACCTGATCAAAAAGGATGTTCAGCATGTGAAACGTAAGTCCGAGATAGACGGCGCTGAAGATTACACTGACAAGAGCGGTGATGAGGAATTTAAAGAACTGGGCTTTAATCCTCGGCGCATAGGACAATATCCGTAGGTAAATCTTCATGATCAGAATTCATACAGCCGCTGCGGGATATTCCACCGCAGAGCCATCGATGTTATGCTGGTGTTATTGTTATACGTTGCAAGGTCGCTTTCGCTTCGACGCAGCACAAGCGTCCCGTCAAGGAAGAGATTGTGCCGAAATTGGTATGATGCCGTTAGTGATCCCAACATGATTGTGTTAGCAGCACCCTGACCAATCGTGTTACCAAAAGGTTGCTGCAGTGCGCGATTGCTTTTCAATATATCACCACCCCAGTTTTCACCTTCATCGTCGCGACCGGTTTTGGCCAGCACAACTTTGCCGGTGACGTTGAGTCGCGGAATTGGCTGATACCTGAGTATGCCAACCATTTCATTAAAGTTTGCGCCAAGCGGATGCGCAATCGGCTGTCGGTAACTTGTATAATCGCCGTACTCGGTTCCGTGGGTATAGGTATAAGGTCTCACAATGTTGATCTCACCCTGGAGGTCAAGGTTGGGGACGGAAAACGCGTCGATATATTTTCCGCCAATTTGTACAGCAAACTTGTTAGCCCACCACCCATCACCAGCGCGAATGTGGCTCAGCACAAATTCATCAAGCACGAACTGTCCATAAAATGAAAGCTTGCGCACGGGATTAAGTTTGAAATCAAAACCCAGCAAGACGTTGTCGCTGCTGCCATTCTGTTGTTCGATAGCGCGATAAAAGATAATCGGGTTAAGGTAGTCGAGGCGGAAGTGGTCGGTTCCTTCCGGATCATCCGGACTGAAAATCACCGACTCAAAAACACCAAGAGTTAACTTCTTACCAATATTAATACTAAGGTGATGCAGTGCAGAGTATTTGTTCGGGTATCCACGGTCCATAGAAGTAAGTCCGCTGACATTGCCTGTAACGTCTGCCACCATTTGATTGAGCAGGAAAAGGTAGTTGATCTTCCATACTTTCACATTCGCTTTGATAAACCAGGTTGGTGGCGCAAAATCGGAGAAGATAAGGGACCGGTACCCGTTGCCGATAAAATGGCGATCATGGCCGAACTGCATATCAATGTGACGTGTCGCTCTAAAGCTTATATAACCCCGGGCGTGCAGAAAATCTACGGCAGGGCCATCTTTAAAACCTTTCCAGAAGCCCTCGTGAGGCACGGCGAGCTTGCTACGCAGAAACAGTTCGTTGGCATAAGACGGCATGAGCGTCTGGTTGTCGGCGAGGTAGGTGTAAAACCCAACTTTCTTATCTACCATGCCACGCACCTCGACACCACGTGTGTTTATATAGAGTACGTCATCAAGGCGTGAGTCTTTGCCGGCGCCGACGTGCAAGACCGGGTTGATGTGGAGGTCAAACCATTTTTCCGCAACGTGGTACAGATCCGGTTTCTTGCGATAAAAATGCTTCAAAACGGGCTTCTCGCTGTCGGCGGAGGGGGTTTCTGACCATTCCCAGCTGTCGACCATAAGGTATTCGCGGTTGAACGCGTCGCTTTTGGAGGCGAAATTTTCGCTTGAAATGGAATCAACTAAAGAGACGATTTTGGACCGCTGCCAGGGTTTGACTCCGGTAAACAGATTTGGCATCACGCGGCCGGTTTTTATTTCATACCGGTCGACCTGGTGGTAATAATCTTCATTGAGGGGAACGTACGTGCTTTGGGCTGCGCCAAGGAGGGGCAAAAACGTGATTATGACGATCAGAACACGGTTCATAATGGAAAATTGCGTAAAAAAAACGGGCTATTTTGGACAAAACCCACGCTTAGACCACAGGGATCGATAAATTTTCTGATCTTCAGGACTTTCATTCATTAACCGGCTGTTGGGTGCGCCGGCGGCATCGAAACCGTTCGATGCGGGGTTAAAGGTAACGGATTGCCCATCGTCGCGCAAAAGTTTGGAAAAGGTATTGTAAATAAGGTCGACCTCCCTATCTTTGCAGTCCTTTTAAGGAAAAATCAGTAGCAGAGATATGAAAAAAGGCATTCACCCGGAATACAGAGACGTCGTTTTTTGGGATACATCCAGCGATTACAAGTTTCTGAGCCGTTCGACGTACGCAACCAAAGAAACCATTAAATGGGAAGATGGAAAGGAATACCCTGTTATCAAGGTCGAGGTAAGTTCCGCATCCCATCCATTCTACACCGGCAAGAAGATGTTTGTTGACACTGCAGGCCGTGTGGAGAAGTTCAAAAACAAGTATCAGAAGAAATCCTAATATCCTTCTTCTGTGGAGAGAAAGAGCCCTGGACAGCCGGGGCTTTTTTCTTTATAAGCAGTTCGGCGATTTTTTTTTTAAGCGTGGGCGCCCACAGTCTCAGCGAGTTCTGGTATCGGCGTTTCACTCTTCTATTTTTGGGGCTAAGAAAATTTTACTAAACCCTCATGAATCTCATACTCTTCGATGATCCGCGACTCAGAGTAGCAC
>JAEZDW010000258.1 GCA_023417955.1 Bacteroidota bacterium | reverse complement strand
ATATAACAGAGTTGTTCATTTCTTGGTACTCGGGCGTAGAATACGAAGGCTATGCATTCTATAACCGTGTACAGGGACCGTATGCATGGGCATACTGGTCGATGATGACTTGTAACGTGATTTCGCCGCAGCTTTTCTGGATCAAGAAAATCCGGACCAGCATCGTGGCGACATTTGTTTTGTCGATCATCGTAAACATTGGTATGTGGTTCGAGCGCTTCGTGATCATTGTAACGTCACTGCACCGCGATTATATACCGTCGAGCTGGACGATGTTCCACCCGACTATGTACGACATTGGTGAGTACATTTTCACATTCGGGCTGTTCTTTACAGCGTTCCTGCTTTTTGCCAAGTTCTTCCCTGTGATCAACATGGCCGAAGTAAAGAGCATCGTGCGGTCTGATTCGGAGCAAATCGATCATAAACAAGCTTAAAGCAAGAATTCAACACAACTGAAGAGACCTATATCAAATTGCCATGGAGGTAAATAAAAATTTTCTGGTAGGGATTTTTGACAATGAGCAGCTGGTGCTCGACGGTGTGCGTAAGGTGCGCGCTGGTGGAGTAAAGATCCACGAAGTCTTCACACCTTTTCCCGTTCACGGTCTTGACGAAGTTCTCGGTTACAAACGGACTCGTTTGCCGATTGCAGCGTTCATCTTCGGGTTAGCGGGTACATCGCTGGCTTTGCTGATGCAGATCTGGATGCTGGGATACGACTGGCCGATGATCATTGGTGGAAAGAACTATGTTTCCCTTGCGTCATTCATCCCTGTAACTTTTGAATTGACCGTCCTCCTGTCCGCGCTCGGGATGGTGGCGACCTTCATACTCGTAAGCGATATGAAGCCTTATCGCTGGCCACGTCAGTTTGACGTCCGCAGCACAGACGACAAACACGTGATGGCAATTGACCTTGTTGAGAACACAAAACTCACCAAGGATCAAATCGCTGCATTGCTTCGCGACGCAGGCGCTTCTGAAGTGAATGAAAAGAACTTTGAATAACCGATGATATTTACCATGCGATCTATAAAGACTCTGGTTTCCATTTTTGCGTCGGCTGCGCTTCTCGCGGCGTGTAGCGCGAGCGGTGACAATCCCGGCCGGGAGTATGCCCCAAATATGTATCACTCGGTAGCCTATGAGCCGTACTCACAAATCACGGATTGGGATGCAGGTCGCTGGCTTACTTCGATTGAGTACGCTGCTCCAAAGGGAAAAGAAACAGGCCATGGCGAGTTTCATAACTCCAACCTTTTTAACCCGCACCGTATGAACATGCGGATGCCTCCGGCTAATACTGTAGCGCGTAATCCGCAGGGTTGGTTGCCTTACAGCCTGCCTAACGATTCAACCGGACTTCGCCTTTCAAACAGGCTGGTGAATCCGCTGGAGCAATCAGATGCTATTATCGCTCAGGGCAAGGTACTGTATGATACCTATTGCGATCACTGCCATGGAGCAAAGGGACAAGGTGATGGTAAAGTGGCGCAGGGTGTTACGGTGGATGGCATCGAGAAAAAAGCGTATGCCGGTGTTGCCAATCTTACTGGTGACGCACTCAAAAATATTTCGGAAGGACATATCTTCCACGTAATCACGTACGGTAAAGGTCTGATGATGCCGCATGGTTCTCAGATTTCTACGGAAGACCGCTGGAAGATTGCACGCTACGTAAAAGCATTGCAGAAATAACGGCTAAAGATTCTACAGGATAACGATATACATAAAATGGCTCATCAAGTAGTAGTTACAGAAGAAAGGTACGAGTTCAGACCCGGGGCAAAGAAGATGCTGGTCTACCTGCTGATTGCGGGGGTCGTGCTTTTTGCTATCGGATTGGCGTTTGCCATTGCAGGTGGCGGACATGACGACCACGGTGCCCACAGTGCGATTGACTCGACAGAGCTTCTGGCCAGCACCACTCAGGATTCGGGACATGCATCCGAGCATGCAGAAGCGGATCATGGTCATAATCCGCTTTGGCTGAAACGCCTCTACACATCCTTGTGGATGAACAACATGTACTTCGTTGGATTGGGCATTATAGGTCTGTTTTTCGTAGCCATACAATATGCTGCGATGGCAGGATGGTCAGTGGGTGTGAAGCGTGTAGCCTTGGCGTTTGGAAACTGGATACCGATTGCAGGTTTTCTTACACTTGCTCTGTTCTTTCTTGTGGGTCACGATGTATTTCACTGGACGCACGACTACCTTTTCAAAGAAGGTCCTGAATTCGACAAGATCATCAACAAGAAGGCTCCGTTCTTTTACTGGCCACTTGCAGGTGGTTCGTTCCCCCTGTTCTTTATCCTTCGCATGGTAATCTTCTTCGGTTTGTGGTACTGGTTCTTCCTCCAGATCCGCAAGAACATGCTTGCTGAAGACCTCGAAGGCACAACGAAATACTGGTTCAAGAACCGTTCAATGTCGGCATGGTTCCTTGTTTTCTTTGCAGTTAGCTCTTCCGTTGCTGCCTGGGATTGGGTGATGAGTATCGATACACACTGGTTCTCAACCATGTTTGGATGGTACGTTTTTGCGAGCTGGTGGGTAACTGCTTTGGCGGTAATTACGCTAATCGTTGTCTACCTCAAGGATGCAGGTTATTTGAAAATCGTCAATTCCAATCACCTGCACGATCTCGGCAAGTTTATTTTCGCATTCTCAATTTTCTGGACTTACATCTGGTTTGGCCAGTACCTGCTCATCTGGTATGCGAACATTCCGGAAGAAACAGTGTACTTCATTGAACGTCTGGAAACGAGTCCTTATAGCTGGATATTTTATCTCAATCTCATACTGAACTTTGTGCTTCCGTTCCTGTTGTTGATGACAAGAGATGCGAAGCGCCAGGTATCCACACTTAAGCTGGTGTGCCCGATTATCATCGTTGGTCACTGGTTCGATTTTTACCAGATGGTTACACCTGGTGTAATGCAACAAAACGGTGGAGTAGGCTTTTTGGAACTTGGAATCTTCCTGATCTTTGCTGCCGCCTTCCTCTTTGTTGTGCTTGGAAGCCTTGGCAAACTTCCGCTGTTCGGCAAGAACCATCCAATGCTTGAAGAAAGTCTGAACCACCATATTTAATCCGCAGTATCAATATGAAGAGTCTGATTATTATAATAAGTGTTGCCCTGATCCTGGGGATCCTTTACCTGATCTTCCGGGTAGGAAACCTGATGAGTATTGCGAAGGGACGGTCAAAGGATGAGCGTGTTGGTCCGGATAACAAGATTCATGCGATACTGTTCGTGATCTTTATGGTCGTTTCACTCGTCGGCTTCTTCTGGTATTCATGGGCGAATTTCGACCGCTACCAGTTGCCGATCGCGTCTGAACACGGTGCGCGCACTGATGCCTTGTTCTGGATCACAATGGCAGTTACTGTAATCGCTTTCGTGATCATCAGTATCATCATGTTCGTCTTCGTTTTCAAGTACCAGTACAAGGAAGGAAGTCGGGCGAAGTTTTATCCCGACAACCACTACCTCGAATTGACCTGGACCATCATACCAGCGGTTGTACTGACTATACTCATCATCACAGGATTGAATGCGTGGACAGACATCACGAGCCCGGCTTCGAAGGAAGCGGAAGTGATTGAGGTGATGGGGCAGCAGTTCGCATGGATTGCGCGTTACCCGGGAAAAGACAATCAGCTCGGTGATTACAACTACAAGTTTATCGATGCTATAAATGAGTTTGGTCTCGATCTGCAGAATGACAAAAATACATTTGATGATTTCAAGTCACTTGAATTGCACCTCCCTGTAAACAAGGAGATTCTGCTGAAGATACGTGCGAAGGATGTTTTGCATAGCGTGTTCCTGCCGCACTTCCGTGTGAAAATGGACGCAGTTCCCGGTATGCCGACGCAGTTTAAATTCATTGTGACTAAGACAACCGAGCAAATGCGGACGGAGACCGGTAACCCGAATTTCAATTATGAACTCGCGTGTACCGAGATTTGCGGTCGTGGGCACTTTTCAATGAAGATGTCTGTCATTGTTGAAGATGAGGCATCGTATGAACGTTGGAAGGCTTCGCAGGAATCATGGCTGAAACAGAATCCTGATTACCTGGACAAGATTCCGGTTGAGTTGAGAGAGGCAGCGATGATCAAAGCCGGAATTGAAAGTGATCCCGGAGCTGTGGCCTCTGCGGACTAAGTAGTAGTAGTAACGAATCAAGATTTTCAAGCAAATGGCAACCACCGATATTCACATTCAACACGATCTACACCACCACGATGATCATGAACATGAGCATCATGAGGGTAACTTCTGGACGAACTATGTCTTCAGCGAGGATCACAAGGTAATTGCTAAACAATTCCTGATCACAGGTATCTTCTGGGCGTTGCTCGGTGGTACACTGTCAGTGATCTTCCGCCTTCAGCTAGGCTTCCCCGATGCTGACCTGTCATGGCTGCAACCTGTGCTGGGAGGGTGGATTAATATCGACCCCATCACGCTAAAAGGATCGCTTGACCCGGAGTTTTATCTGGCACTTGTCACCATGCACGGTACGATCATGGTGTTCTTTGTGTTGACTGCAGGTTTGAGCGGAACCTTCTCGAACTTCCTTATCCCGCTTCAAATCGGAGCACGTGATATGGCGTCAGGGTTTATGAACATGCTCTCATACTGGTTCTTCTTTGTATCGAGTGTTATCATGTTCGTTTCGCTGTTCCTTGAAACCGGACCGGCAGGTGGTGGCTGGACTGTTTATCCGCCGCTTAGTGCCCTGCCTCAGGCAATCAAGGGTTCCGGCGCCGGAATGACGCTCTGGCTGGTAGCGATGGCATTGTTCATTGTAAGTTCCCTGCTTGGTGGTATCAACTACATTACAACGGTAATCAATATGCGCACACGCGGAATGTCGTTCACACGCATGCCGCTCACAATCTGGGCGTTTTTCTTTACTGCCATCATCGGATTGCTTTCATTCCCCGTTCTTTTTGCAGCCGCATTGCTGCTGATTTTCGACCGCAGCTTCGGCACAAGCTTCTACCTTTCCGACATATTCATCGGTGGGGAGGCTCTTGCCAACGAAGGCGGAAGTCCGGTATTGTTCCAGCACCTTTTCTGGTTCCTTGGACACCCTGAAGTGTACATCGTGCTTTTGCCAGCGCTTGGAATTTCATCCGAGATCATCGCTACAAATTCACGCAAGCCGATTTTCGGTTACAAGGCGATGATCGGTTCGATGCTCTTTATCGCGATTCTTTCGTTTATCGTTTGGGCACACCACATGTTCGTGACCGGTATGAACCCGTTCCTCGGTTCAGTTTTCATGCTGCTAACACTGATCATTGCCGTGCCTTCAGCGGTTAAGATATTTAACTATGTGACAACGTTGTGGAAAGGTAACATCCGGTTTACGTCAGGGATGTTATTCTCCATTGGTATGGTATCATTCTTCCTCACTGGTGGTATTACCGGTATTTTCCTTGGAAACGCCGCGATTGACATTCAGCTGCACGATACCTATTTCGTGGTAGCTCACTTCCACCTTGTAATGGGTAGTGCGTCATTCTTCGGAATGCTCGCAGGTATCTATCACTGGTTCCCCAAAATGTTTGGTCGTATGATGGACGAACGCCTGGGTGCTATACACTTCTGGGTTACGTTCGTCGGTGTTTACATGGTGTTCTTTCCGATGCACTACATCGGTATCGCAGGATTCCCGAGAAGATATTACTCGTGGACAAACTTCGAAACCTTCGCTGGATGGGCAGATCTCAACATGTTGGTGAGTGTCGCTGCTATTCTCACACTTGGTGCGCAGTTTATCTTCCTGTTCAACTTCTTCTACAGCATTTTCAGAGGACGTCTGGCACCTGCAAACCCGTGGTTCGCGACGACGCTGGAGTGGACAACGCCACGTTTGCCCGGACACGGCAACTGGCCTGGTGAGATTCCCTCGGTTTACCGCTGGCCTTACGACTATAGCAAGCCTGGTGCTGCTGATGATTTTATCCCGCAGCACATACCGTACTCCGAAACACCGGAGTCTAACCTGCCTCATGA
The DNA here is from genome assembly GCA_023417955.1 of Bacteroidota bacterium. Lineage (GTDB taxonomy): Bacteria > Bacteroidota > Bacteroidia > Cytophagales > Cyclobacteriaceae > Ohtaekwangia. Next base: position 1,398 of record JAEZDW010000258.1, on the reverse strand, counting down.
AAATGAGTTGATCAAACTTGAGACATCGAATGGCGAAGGTGCCATCATAGTCGAAGGTAAAGGACATTAATTTGATTTAATTCGGGGCCGGGTCACCCGTCGAAACACCGGTAGGGTGTGTTCGACAAAATCCGGATTTATAAATGAATTTCAGAAGGCTGACGATATCGACGCTGGTTGCGGTTTATGTGCTGATTCTTGTCGGAGGTGTTGTCAGAAGTACCGGTTCTGGTATGGGATGCCCCGATTGGCCGAAATGTTTTGGCAGTTGGGTGCCCCCGACTTCGGTAGAGCAGCTGCCGGAGAATTACAAAGAGATATACTCGAACTTCCGCGCGAAGAAAAACCAACGGTTTGCCAAGGTTTTGACATCGTTCGGAATGAAAGAGACGGCGAATGAACTCGTCAACAATCCAGAGGTCGCGGCTGAACAGGATTTTAATCCAACCAAGACCTTGATTGAATACATCAACCGACTTGTTGGTGTTACTATCGGGTTCATGATTATTCTGGTTTTTCTGGCATCGTTGAAATTCTGGAAGACTGACAGGAGGCTAACGTGGGTGGCGTTTGCAACACTGGTGCTGGTAATCGTGCAGGGCTGGATGGGATCCTTCGTGGTGTCGACCAATCTTACACCGTGGACCATTACCGTTCACATGTTTCTTGCACTCGTGCTTGTGGCTTTACTCGTTTACCTTGTTAATACTACTTCGGTATCACGACCCGTAGCGTCCTCGTTGGGATTCTGGTGGTTGCTGGCCGCAATGTCAATGTTACTTGTACAAACGTTGCTGGGCACACAGGTTCGTGAAGCGATTGACCAGGTTGCGGCGCGTTTGCCGCGCGAAAGCTGGATCGCCAATGCGGGTGGTGCGTTTATCATTCACCGCTCGTTTTCGTGGATCGTGTTGCTCGTCCACGCAGGATTTATTGTAAGACTCGGTAAGACGGAAGGATTAAAAACTTTCCCGCTTACCTTAATCGTACTGATATTGGCAACGATTTTCACAGGGGTGGGCATGGCATATTTCGCTATCCCTGCGTTACTTCAGCCGGTTCATTTACTGCTCGCCACGATTACGTTTGGCCTTCAGTTCCTGATGCTGCTGAAAGTTGCCGGACAAAAGAAATTACAGGTAGCGTAAGATGATAGCAGAGGTTAACAGGATTGGAGTATGGATGACGGCAGCAGCTAAGGCTAAGGCATTTGCCGAAATGCTGAAGTTTCGCTTATCGCTTCTTGTAGCTTTTTCATGCGCCTTTGGTTTTGTACTCGCTTCCGGTGAACTCAACTGGTTCAAACTTGCCATGTTGTTCACAGGAGGATTTCTGCTTTCGGGCGCGTCCATCGTCATCAATCAAATCAAAGAAAAAGAATACGACAAGCTAATGACG
>JAEZDW010000231.1 GCA_023417955.1 Bacteroidota bacterium | reverse complement strand
TTTCAGGCAGACAAAAATAGAATGATTTTCGAATCAAACCAGAAATCAGTAACGCGGAAAGCAGGTTACAGGATGGTGACGAAACGTTTCGAATCAATCGACACAACGTTTTCGATGAAATCGTTCCATTCCGTAACCGTTGGAGTGCTATGCTCAAACAAGGCGAGGAGTTCTTTTACGATACTTTCGTCGAGTTTAAGGGCAGTCGTGATGTTCCTTACAAACGCGATCTCCGATTCAGTGACCTTACCATCGGCGTAAACGATTTGCATAACGTCATACAAGAGGTTCATACGATTCGCGACGGATTCAGGCATAAAGAAAGGATGCTTTTCACTTTCTTCCAGCAATTCGCTGAGCTGCCATTCCTTAAGTCCACGGCGTGCGCCAATGGTGTAGATAAGCTTTACCTCATCTTCCTGGAGGGATCCATCGCTGGATGCCAGGGCAATCAGGTTTCGCATGTAACTTCTCTTGTAACTGGTTCTTTGGTGTTCAAAAAAGCTTGTCATATCAGTTGGAGTCTCTCCCGCTTCTTTTCAAAAAAGTCGCCCAAATCAGGCACGGGAAAAAAAATTCTATCATCAGGCATTTTGCAGAACAAAATTCCGATAAACATAAAAATAGCCCTCATAAATACTGAGGTAACCACGCACTTTTCAAAAAAGCTTCTTTTTTCGAGAAGAAACGTGCGCCAAAATGGGAAAAAACTTACGTGGGTGAGTTAAGCGCCCGTAGTCTTGCCAGCAACGGAGGATGTGAATAATGAAAGAAGACGTATAGCGGGTGCGGATACAAATTGCTCAGGTTGTCAACTGACAATTTCTTAAGTGCCTGGGCGAGGGATCCGCCGTCATAAGTTTCCCGTGCATAAGCATCCGCTTCGTATTCGTTTTTCCGACTAAGGATAGCCATGAGCAGTCCGGTAATTCCGGAAACGGGAGAGAACAAAATGCCAAACGCAACCAGGTTAAGTGGTATTGAAAGCGAAGTTCCGCCTAATGCGAGGGAGACGTTCTCGTTGAAGACCATTAGCGACAACACAAACAGCGTAAAGACTATCTGCACAACGGAAAGCAGATAACTTACAATAATGTGTCGCTTCTTGTAATGACCCACTTCATGGGCGAGCACGGCTACAAGTTCCGCAGTACTGTGATTATTGATCAGGGTGTCGTACAAGACAATCTTCTTACGCTTCCCTATTCCGGAGAAAAAAGCGTTCGCCTTGCTGGAACGTTTCGATCCATCGATCACAAAGATGTTGTCGAGCGGAAAGTTGACCTTTGCTGCAAACTTTTCAATTTCGGTTTTGAGTTCCCCGTCAGGCAACGGCTCCAGTTTGTTAAACAGGGGGACAATCAGGGATGTGTAAAACATGTTCGCAAACAAAACGAATGCGCTTGTTATCATGGCGAACCATATCCAGAAGTTGCGATCCAGAATTAAAATCAGATAAATCAGAATCGATAGCAAGGCACCGCCAATGAGGGCACCTAGGAAGTAACCTTTAATTTTATCGATAAAGAATGTACGAAGAGTCGTTTTGTTAAACCCGTACTTTTCTTCTATAACGAAGACACTGTAAAGTTGAAACGGAAGATTTAATATATCGGAACCAACAGCAAGAATTCCAAAGAAGGTCAGCGATCGGAGTATTGTGCCGGGGATTGCAGTTGCGAGCCAGTTATCAAGCCATCCAAACCCGCCAAACCAAAGCATGCCAACAGAAAGCAGAAAACTGAAAGCAGATGTCAGGAACGAAAAGCGCGTTAATTCTGCGTGATAGTCGAGAGATTTCAGGTAACGTCCACGATCATAAAAGGTCGCTACCTCATCCGGAATTTCGCGACGTTGTGTCCTGAGGTTAATGTAATCAAGGAGTTGATCAAATACATAACCTGCAATTGTAATCGCGAGGATGATATACAAAATGGTTTGAGGCATCATAACACGTATGCGAATTCAAATTCTGATAATCAGCAATAATACGATGATTTCAAAAAAAGCGTTCGCAACGCTGCGATTATTATGACACGGTACCGGTATCTATACAAAGAAGAGATTACTTAAAATGGAAAGGGGTCGTCAAAATGCGACCCCTTTATATATCCAAAAAGCAAAACAATGATCAACCAAATGTACGGGTAGGATCATCCTCCAGGCTGTCTTTTTCATCGCCGCCCAGACTATAGTGATCATTTTCCTCGTCACCCTGATCCAGCGCATCAATGCGTTTCTCGTCGGGGCTTGGCACGTCCAGATCACGCGCTGCAAAATCAACCGGCCACGTGCGCTGTTTGAGTTGTTCGTCATCGCCGCCATCCAGGCTGAGATCGCGCGGTCCGAGAGCTTCATAGTCTTCACGCGTTAGGTCACTTTCTGCAGCCGGAGTTGTTTCTTCTTCGGCTGGCACACCGGGGCTTTCATTAAGTTCGCGGCCGCCCTCTTCCGGCGGGCGTGCACCCGGCGTTCGACTTAGTTGTTCTGTATCCACACTGACCCGCTCGGTATTCTTGCGGTTCATGATATCCTCATTCGGTGGGTATTCCCCGGGAAGCGGTTTGTTCTCACGCTGTTCCTGGGCGTTACCTTTTGTTTCTGATGAACCGGTCTGGTCCTTATTTGGTTGCCCGGTCTTTTTATTATCATCTTTCATAATGGGTCCGTTTAGTCCAACTTCTCATTCGCCGTATCACGACGTTTTCAGAAAGAATCAAAAAACCGGTGCCATGCCAATGTGAACTTTCCTCGCTAGAATTTACCGACTTTAAGGGTGATGTTGTATGACCAGTTACTTAGTTTGCTGTCACCAAGTCCGTATCCGTCGCTACCGAATGTTTTACGATAGGATACTCCGGGGCTCAGACGCAACCATTTAAAAAGGTTTACCTCGACCTGTGCACCTGGCTCAAGAACCTGGAAGAAGTCTTCATCGTGATCCAGGTCCGGATAGTCCCAACCATCCCAGTCTTCCCAGTCGTCGCGTTCGTATTGGAGTGTAAATCCTGCACCCGCAAATAGCGAAAGGTTCACATGGACAACACGGTTAGAAGCAAAGACGTATTCAGTCATGAAACCAAACTGCCCATACTGCCAGCTCATCCTGCTATCGGGCGCCATGCGGTACTCAGAGGGAACGGGGATATAGTTTGTGCTTGCAGCGGCGCCCAGACCGAGGAGAAGGCGTCTTTTGATAAACCAGCCGCCGTAAAGCTCTACGATATTGGCATAATCGTCATTGATCATGCTGAATTTGTTGGAAATTCCGACGTAGCCACCGGACGGACTCGGATTGCGGAAGATTGTTTGTATTTCCTGCGCCATAAGCGCGGGCGCCAAAACAATCAAAAAAGCGGTCAGATATAGCTGTTTTTTCATACCGGGTGTTTTTGTTCTTCTCTTTGACAACCACCCGGCCCGGTACCCCTAGTGTGGGCGAAAAATTATTTGCTAATCAATTTGTCCAGGGCGTTTCGGCTTTTCGCGAAGTTGAAGTCGGCCAGAACCCCTTGCATCATCTTCCGGATTTCAGGCAGGCAAAGGTTCCCGATACTGCCCTCATGGGTATGTTTTACCGATTTCGCCGGATTATACGCCCCTTTCTCAATGTCCAGCCCCACCTTTTTATAAGCATCGCGGAATGGCATTCCTTCCATCACCAGCCGGTTTACTTCCTCGACGCTAAAAAGGAATTTGTACTTGTCGTCGGCGAGCAAGTTGGGCTTGACCTCTATGTGTTCAAGCATTAGCCGAACCATTCGAATGCAGTCTTTTATTGCTTCCAACGCGGGAAACAGCATTTCCTTTAGCAGCTGCATCTCCCGGTGATAGCCGGAGGGCAGGTTTGCTGTAACCATAGCAATATCGTTCTGCAGCGCACCAATTTGATTGCAGCGGCCGCGGACAAGTTCGAAAACATCGGGATTTTTCTTATGCGGCATTATGCTTGAGCCGGTGGTAAGCTCATCGGGGAAGCTGATAAATCCAAAATTCTGGTTCAGGAAAAGACATGCATCCATCGAAAGACGCCCAAGTGTGCCTGCGATGTTTCCAAGTGCAGCAGCAACGATACGCTCAGTTTTGCCACGGCCCATTTGGGCGTACACAACATTATAATTCAACTCCTCAAAGCCGAGCAGTTTCGTTGTCATCGTTCGATCGAGAGGAAAGGACGACCCATAGCCCGCGGCTGAACCAAGGGGATTTTTGTTAACAATCCGATACGCTGCATGCAATGTAGTCAGATCGTCGACGAGGCTCTCCGCATAGGCCGAAAACCAGAGACCAAATGACGAAGGCATGGCAAGCTGAAAGTGCGTGTAGCCCGGAAGGAGACTTTCCTTATGTTTATCGGCCAGCAAAATCAACAGCTCAAAAAGCGCGTTGACTTCCTCAGTCAATTGCTGAATTTGGTCTCGGAGGAAAAGCTTGATATCAACGAGGACCTGATCGTTGCGTGAGCGACCACTATGAATTTTCTTCCCAACTTCTCCGAGTTGTTTTGTAAGCTCCAGCTCAACCTGTGAATGAATGTCTTCGACGCCGGGTTCAACTTTAAAGTCACCGGATCCGATTCTGCTGTAAATTTTTCGCAGTGCGTCGACGAGTAAGTCGAGTTCTTCTTTCGACAACAAACCAACGGACTGCAGCATCGTGATGTGCGCGATTGAACCAAGTACATCAAATTTTGCCAGGTACATGTCCATTTCGGCATCCTTACCTACCGTGAATTTTTCGACTTCCGCGAGCGATGACTTGTCTTTTTGCCAGAGTTTCATGAATCGAATGTCGTTAATGCGTGTGAATTTTCCCGGTGTGAATGCAAGTCTTCATTAGTTCGATGCGAAAACTTCATTCAATATTTTCGTATAGACTTCAATACCGTTGCGGATTTCATCAACATAAATGAATTCATCTGCGGTATGCGAACGTGCTGAGTCTCCGGGGCCTATCTTAACACTTGGCGCTGGAATAAGCGCCTGATCCGAAGTTGTAGGCGAACCATAACAGGCTATTCCCAATTTAGAGGCTGCCTTTACCAGCGCGTGATCGCGTGCAATTCCTGATGGACGCATACGAAGGGAACGCGGTTTTACTTCACACTTGACGTTTCGTTTAATTTCGTCGAGGACTTCCTCCAATGTATACGCATCTGTCACACGAACGTCGGCGGTAAATGTGCATTCCGCGGGAACGACGTTGTGTTGTTTGCCTGCCTGAATAATGGTGACAGTCATTTTCACCGGGCCAAGTGTTTCTGAAACTTTTGGAAACCTATATGTACGGAACCACTCAATATCAGACAGTGCTTCATAGATTGCATTCACGCCTTCCTCCCGTGCAGCGTGGCCTGCTTTCCCGCGTGCGGTACAATCGAGTACCATTAATCCTTTTTCTGCGGTTGCCATTTGACACAGCGTCGGCTCGCCTACAATGGCAAACGACACCTGAGGAAGGTCCTTCCATATACTTTCGATTCCGCCCGTACCGGAGATTTCTTCCTCCGCTGTTGCAGCAAGCAAAAGGTTAAATGGAAGGTTCTTTTGATTATAGAAATGAAGAAATGTACTTATAAGAGATACAAGCGGTCCGCCGGCGTCATTGCTGCCCAATCCATAAAGTTTGCCGTCGACTACATCGGGTAAAAACGGATCTCGTGTATACTGGGGGTTGGGCTTGACAGTATCGTGATGCGAGTTAAGGAGTATCGTCGGCTTGCTCTTATCAAAGGCTGCGTTTACTGCCCACACGTTGTTTCCATTTCTTTGGATGCCAACTCCCTGTTCTTTGAGAAAGTCAGCTATCAGCGATGCCACCTCTCCTTCCTCCCTGCTGAAAGAAGGTATTGCTATCATCTTCCGGAGAAGTTCAACTGCTAACGTGTGTAATTTATCCATCGCCAATTGTCTCGCTGAGCTTTCAATATCAAACTAAGAGGTTATGAGCGTACCGCTGGTTTGCATTCCTGTATTCTGAAGCAAATCACCGGCTTCGCCGATTAACACTTCTTTCACTCCTGAATTAATTGCCTGGTATGCATTCTCAAGTTTTGGAAGTATTCCGTCGGCAAAGACCCCTTTTCCGAGAAGTTCATCATATAGACGACGCGGTAAGTGCGTGATCACCGAATCCTCATGTTCAACGTTTGCAAGTACGCCCTTCTTTTCGAAGCAATAGATCAGCCTTACGTCGAAGTGTTTACTTAAAGCGACAGCCAGAACAGATGCAATCGTATCTGCGTTTGTGTTGAGCATGACACCATCGGCATGCGTCAACGGAGCGAATACCGGAATCGTACCTTGTTTGAGCAGGAAGTACAACAGAGCCGTATTCACACCTTCGGGTTGAATGTCACCAACAAAGCCGTAATCTATTTCTTTCACGGGCCTGCGTACTGCGCCTATCAGGTTAGCATCCGCACCAGTTACACCCAATGCCTGGCAACCGAGTTTTTGCAGCTTCGCGACGATCTGTTTGTTGACAAGTCCGCCATAAACCATCGTGACCAGGTCAAGCGTTTCCGCATCCGTGATTCTTCTTCCGTTGATATAGTTCGCAGCAATGCCCAACTTCTCACCGATTCGGGTAGCAATTTTGCCGCCTCCGTGAATCAGTATGCGTGGTTCTTTGATCGAAGCAAAGTCTGCGAGAAACCTGTCCAGAGTATCCGGCTTGTCGAGTACGTTCCCTCCGATCTTGATGATAAATAACTTGTTCATACGTGTGATCTATGTACCGGAAGCCGTAAGCAATTCATGAAGCACAGCCTGCGCAGCCCAAACACGGTTTGAAGCTTCCTGCGTTACCAGACTGTTTGGGCCATCGAGTATTTCATCGCTAAGTTCCACATTCCTGCGTACCGGCAGGCAGTGCATAACCCGCGCGTTGTTTGATATCTTCAGCTGTTCATTGGTAAGCATCCACTCAGGATCATTACAG
>JAEZDW010000207.1 GCA_023417955.1 Bacteroidota bacterium | reverse complement strand
ATTCAGCCATCGACAATTTGACTTATCCATCGGTGCTTGCAGCTGTGAAAGTCACCTTTCGGGCTTCCAAGCCATTCTGAACCATAAACTTTAGATGTCCAATCGTAAACCCGGCTCCGCGAATCGCATCAAAAATCGAACGCATCAGGATTTCAGACACCAGAACGGCATTCCCGTCGTTGGAGATAACACGTAATGATCTATCATACCATGCGAGACGACTTTCGCCTTCGGCATAGGTATCATAGTCAATGTCCAGAAATCGATACTTGGCTTCACTTCCTAAAACAACAGAGAGGCTGCGCTCAACATCATTCTTTTCCAGCGAATTCTGGAAAACCACAATGGTACCAGGAAACTCATCTGAGAAGAAGTTATTCAGAAATGACCGCTGCTCTGGCGAGATACAATCCGCTTTATTGGCCACAAGTATACCAGCTTCTTCCATTTGTTTGCGAAAGATATAGCGCACGGAATCGTCGATAAACGATGATGTTCCTTCAAGCAAAGACACGAGAAACAGACTGTCGACGTATGTTACCACAACGACTTTGACAGATAAATATTGTTTCAGTAGCGGAGCTGCAACTGTGGCGACGAGATCGGTGCACGACCCCACAGCCTCGGCAAAAATTATATCAGGTGCGACCTCATTAACGATTTCATCGATGCGCGACGTTAACTCATCAAATCGGCAGCAGAAACACCCACCCCCAATTTCACGTCCGGGAACGCTGGTCGTGCGAACCAATGACGTATCTACCTGCTGCAGACCCTGGTCGTTAGTGATCACTGCAACCCTGCGATTTTGTTCCATCAGGACATTGCATGCCTGTAGGATGCCGGTGGTCTTGCCACTCCCGAGGAAACCACCCGTGAGAATTACGTCCATTTCTGTGGTAAAACCGAATATAGTACAATCAGCCCTAAAAATCATCCCGCACATTGCTGAATCAAGAACAGGCATTTCTAAATCAATACCGCTCAAATACACCGTGTACCGCATACGCAATCAAAATACTTCAATTTAGTCCCGGCCAATACCCTATCCGTGATGTCGGTAACAGACTGAATATCATATGTAAAGAGCTTCTGCAGACCAATGAAACAACCATGTCAACAAATTTCGTCCACACCACCCGTTGTAAAACCTCAGAAACTCCTTTCAATTATGCCGCTCGCCGGTTATCTTTCGGTTTGAGGCTGACTAACCGTCTATAGTAAACATGGTAAATGGCTTAATCAGGATCAGTCTGATCCTAATGGTTTCTTGCACCCAACTCTACGCACAGCGCGATCTTCGGCTCGTTAACCGCGGAAAAATCGACAAAGCTGAAAAGCTCAGCATCACAACACTCGAAGAGGCAAAGCACTTTGAAAAAGCATTTCCCGACAAGGCCCAACGTCTGGGGCGCTTGTCAAAGAAGGTGTGGGCATATCACACACTGGGCCGTATAGCAGAATTAAAGGGAGACCTCGCAGTCGCTGAATCATGGATGAATCGTGCCGACAGCGGATACCTGGTGCATAAAGGCGCCTTGACGAATAAAAAAATGCCCACCGGCTTCTTCGACAAGATAGCCAAACATACAATTGTTGCAGACGCCAAACGGACACGACATGACCGGCGCCACTATGAACGGCGCAATGCCACAGCGTCGATTTACATCCGCCTCGGTGAACTTGCATCCGCAAAGAAAATCCTCGACAGCACCTACCAGGCAATGATGGTTTCGTATGGAAAAAAAGCATCTGTCGCCAAATCATCGTACGCAACATACGGCGAATATTACCTTGAGCAATCCAACTTTGACAGTTCGAGATACTTCCTGGAAAAGTATATTCTTGAACTGAGGAGTGATCCAACCTACTATGATCTCACCCTAAAAGATCTCAGCGACGCCTATGCCGGGCTCGCCGCTGCGCACCTCGGGAAAAAAAATCTTCCGCAAGCTATGGATGCTGCACGAAAAGCCCACAAATACGCCAACCATCGATTTGTTCGGGCGACTGATGGTCATAATTACCAATCCAAAATTGCAACAGCAAACCTCATAGCGGAGGTGTATCGTTCAGGTGCCGAGTACACCGAAGCTTTATCATGGAACACGAGGGCACTACGCTTGACTGAGGAGAAAATCCGTTTTACCAGTCCGGATAAACTTCCGGTACTCGCGACACGCGGTCAGATTTACTGGACACTCGGCGACACAACTGCGGCCAACAAGTGCTTCCGGGAACTTATGGAGATTTTCTTCAGCTACACTCAAAACAACTTCTCGTATCTGTCGGAATCAGAACGCTCTTACTTCTTTAGGAAAAACAAATCCTTTCTGGAACTCACCGAGGGATATTATCACTACTTATACTTCACAAAACATTTTAATGAACCCTACATTCTTGAAAGGCTTTATGAGGTTCATCTGAACAACAAAGGTGTCCTTCTCAACTCCGCATCCAAACTTTTAAACGTCGTCTATTCAAAAAACGATACCGCACTGATCCGACGTTACGACCAGATCAGGACACTTAAGGAACGAAAGAACCTGGAACTTGCCTCAGGAAGAACGTCAACAGTAGAATCCCTTGATCGGGACATCAACCGTCGGGAAAAGGAGCTGCGTGCACGCCTGGCGCTTCCTACGGACGAATACGTTTTGATGCGCGATATTATTTCCGCACTTCCGGATTCGACAGACCTTATCGACGTTCTTAAATGCCAGGTCTATCAAATCACAACTGCAAATGGTAAGAAATTTCTAACCAGGACCGATACCGCCGATTACGTATACTTTGTCCTGAATAAGCGGGAAAAGCCCGCACTGGTTCGCAACCCGCTTTCAGGAGCCGAATTGGAAAACAGATACTACAGAGCATATCAGAACTACGCACGAACCGACATACGGGACTCGCGGGTATTCAAGGGCTACTTTGAGCCACTCACTCCCTACCTGAAAAGCAAAAAGGTTATCGTATCGCCTGACGGCATTTTCAATCTCATTAATCCGGAAGTAATTTTCGACGGCGACACACACCTTATCAACCGCTATCGTTTCTACTCAGTTGTGAGTGCAAAAGACCTGATGTCTGCAGATGATGCATCAACACCACGTCTTAAGGACATAACACTTGTCGGATGGCCTGATTACAATACGCACCTCAGGGTGTATCAAACAAAACCTGCAGACTTACCGGGCACTGAACGTGAACTTCGGGAGATCAGGAATATAGTTGAATCGTCTGCGACGCCGATCACCTACGTCCAGGGACAAGCCAACGAACTTGTCCTGAAAGAACTTGCTTCAACTTCGGTCTTACACTTCGCCACGCACGGCTTCTTTGAATCCGACAAAATGAAAGACCCAATGCACACGTCAGGTCTCGTACTTGCCATCACCGACTCTGTCCAAAACCGTGAAGACGGATACCTTACTGCCTTCGAGGCCTCGAACCTTGATCTCAAAAACACTTTTCTTGTAGTACTTTCTGCGTGCGAAACCGGTCAGGGTGCAGTCGAAGAAGGTGAAGGTGTGTGGGGCCTGCAGCGCGCATTCCAGGTTGCGGGAGTACGCTACATTGTTATGAGCCTGTTCAAGGTGGATGACGAAGTAACGGTTTCTCTGATGAAAGAGTTTTACCAAAACCTGATGAACGGAGCTGACGTGCTCTCTGCGTTCAGACAAGCACAAATGCACGTAAAAAATAATCATTCCCGGCCAGTTGACTGGGGAGCATTCATTCTAAAAGGATATTAATTCAGATGAAGAAAGTTTTCCTTTCGCTCTCACTCGTACTTATAGCCTGTGCCTCCTATGCGCAAACCAGTATGGGCATGCTCCTTGGGGGTACGATTGGCGGCAGCGAGCCCAAAGGCCAGGCACTTGACAACAGCTTCATGTTCGGCATGTCGCTCAAGAAGTACCTCACACCTACACTTAATCTGGTATCTGGTGGCCATCTTCGTTTTTATGACGCCACCGCGCGCAATCTGCCTATTAAAGGTGACTTGGTAACATTTTATAAAGATGCGCATCCTAATGAGTTCTTTTATGTGCCAGACGGTGAGTATTTCAGATTCACGTATTTTGTTGTCCCGGTCGGACTTGAGTACAAGGTCACTACCTTTCTGCGTGTCGCCTATACGTTTGAAAACAATGTTCTGCTTGGTTCTAATGAGACTGCGGCAGAGTATCTGGAGCACGGCAAAAAATCAGTAGCGCCATGGATGTACACAAACAACTTCAGCCTGCTGCTCCATACCGGAAACGCCTTCGGATTCGGGCTGCACGCGACCTTTAATCCACAAATCCTGCGAAATGACATTCGCTACTCGTACGAATACATGAATGAGTTCAATGACGCATTCCGCAATTCATACCTGTTCAGCTTCAGCCTTTGGGGTGACTTTGCATTCAAAAAAAGGAAAAAACTATGAGTCTGTTCAAACGATATTTATTCGCTTCAATGGCGGCCGCGGCGTTAACTGCATGTGCTGTTGATGATGACATCGACCTTGACCGACTACTGGTTTATGAAGAGCCCGACGATCAAATCGATCTGACGCTTTCCTGGAAAGTCAACGGCGAAGATGACGATGGCATGCTGACGGATATGATGCTATACATTACAAGATCCACTGACATGGACGATGCATCAATCAGTCCCCTGCTCGGAAACCTTACCTATTCTTATCCTGACTACTACGGGAACCAACTCATCTTCCCGTCAAACCGCTACATGTTTGATGCCTATCGCTTCTATCTCGGCGTCGGTTTTCACGGAACTACGCTGCCAGATGCCGGCATCACCTATCCCATTCGGGTTGACTATACGATAACTATTTCCAGTCGAAAAACAGGAAAAGAACTTCGCAGTATCAAAAGAACGATGACAGTCGAAGCCGCGGAAGCCGGCAAGACGATCACTGAATATCCGTATACAATCGACGTGATTGAAAACGAACCTGAGACGGACTACCGCAACTACAGCTTCCGGGAAATCATCTCACCGCTTCGAATCGTTCGCGAAAGTGATATTCAGCGCACACAGACATTTGCTGCAGACAAGAACCTTTATGTAGACCTTACCTGGTGGGTCAACGGGGAGTATAAAGGTTTCCGCAAAATCGATCTGGACCTTATCATTCACAATACGCAAAACACCAACGTCACATCATTCGAAGATCTGGATGGTGCTTCGGCAACTGAAGACGGTTATGAGGGAATACGGATCGGACCGGAAAATACAGTATTCAAAAACGGGATTCCTGAAAAGATCGGATTCTATTTTTATGACAATATCAACGGAGCGCCGGCCACCATCAAATACCTTTACGCGTTCTATTCATTCGATGGTAAGATAAAGCGCCACTACGTCAGCGGAACATTCAACACGCCCGCCATACAACCAAATCAGGGCACCTTCTATTTTCATGTCGACGTCGTGAAAAGCGGTGACGTCTATGAGGTAACTGAGCTCTCTTCACCGCTTGTATGGACTCCTTAAAAAAAGAAAGGAACGGCATCCCTGACTCTTAACAATGCAAAACCAACCCCCAGGGAATACCGCTCCTTATGTCTTAACGTAACGGACACTATTTCCAGTATCCGTCACGTGGAAAACTTATACCTGAAACTGCTCGTACATTTTGGCTTTTTCAGGATTAACTAATTTCAACTTTATCAACAACCGGTCTACCAACTGATACACAACCGGCACAACAATCAGCGTCAGGAACATCGAACTCGTCAGACCACCGATGATGGCCCATGCGAGACCGTTTTTCCAATCAGCACCAGCGCCACTTGCCAACGCAACAGGCAACATACCCACCACCATGGCAATCGTCGTCATCAATACGGGGCGCAGACGTTCTTTTGTAGCTTCAAGGAGAGCGTCATTGGTTGACATACCCTTCTCCTTCAGGTGGTTTGTAAAGTCCACCACCAGGATCGCGTTTTTCGCCACAAGCCCGATCAACATGATGATGCCAAGGATTGTAAAAATACTAAGAGTCTGTCCTGATAAAGCCAGTGCAACGAGCGCACCAATCATGGCAAGCGGAATGGAGAACAGCACCACGAACGGATACACGAAGTTGTTGTACAGCGCCACCATGATAAGGTACACGAGTAGTATTGACGTAAGGAACGCGAATCCTAATTGAGCAAATGACTCTTCCTGGTTCTCCTGATTCCCGCCGAATACCACGCCGACACCGGCAGGCATATCCATACCGTTAAGAATCTCCTGAATTTCGGCAGCGACTGCACCGGAAGAGCGACCCAGCAATTGCGAGTTGATCGTGACCGACGTAATCCTGTTGTAGCGCTCAAGTCGTGACGGGCCCGAACTTTCACGTACGTCGGCAAATTGATCGAGACGAACCTGTTGACCAAACTTATTCATGAACGTCAATGCCCGGATGTCATCCACACTTTTACGGTCAAACTCATCAAAACGGATATTGATATCATATTCATATTCACCCTGACGATATTTGGCATCTGCGTTACCACTGAAAGCGAACTGCATTGTAGCACCCACGGTCTGCAGATCGAGACCCAACTCGGCCATCTTGCGGCGATCCGTTGTTACCACAACCTCGGGGCTACCACTTTCCACGGAAAGCTTAACTTCCTGTGTGCCCTCAACCTTTTTTACTTCCTCCATAACATTTTCAGCGAAAGACATGACGTCGTCGTAAGTTGGACCGGTAACGATAAGCTGGATCGGAGCCTGGTTAGCAGTTCCAATAATAGATACCGGTGTAGACTTAACTTTCACACCCGGAAACTTCTCGAGTATTTCGTTTTTCAACAACACACCATAAATGTCGGCGCTTACCTCCCGCTCTTCGGCAGGGACAAGTTTTACGTTGATCTCCGACTTATAGGCTGTAGCCTGACTACTTCCCATTCCACTTTCGCTGCTTTGACCGACGGAAGTGAACAGCGAAACAACCTCGGGTTTTGCAGACACGTATTCTTCAATCTGGCGAGTCACTACGTTGTTTTGGTCAACCGTTGTCTTTTTAGGATATTCAAGAACAAGGATAAACTCACTTCTATCTCCCTGTGCAATAAACTCCGATCCAATGAACCCGGCGCCAACAAGTGCCAGCGAACCAAAGAATAACAAGCCGGCACCGACGATCGTAACCGTACGATGGCGCAGAGCAAGCATCAACAGATCCTGAATCCATGCTGTAAACCTGTCAAGCATTTTTTCGAATCCGAGGATAATTCTACCAAAGAACGTTTCTTTTGTTATGTGCTCCAGTTTCCCAAACCGCGAATACAGAAAGGGCACCATGGTAAACGACACAAGCAGGGAGAGCAATGTCGCAATTACGATTACGATCGAGAATTGCTTCATGATATTAGAGATCAAACCCGTAGTTAGCGCGATAGGAAGAAACACAACCACAATTACAAGTGTGATTGACACAACGGTAAATCCGATTTCCTTAACACCGTCGTATGCCGCCTGCACCTTGCTCTTGCCCATCTCCATGTGGCGGTAAATATTCTCAATAACCACAATCGCGTCGTCGACGAGAATACCTACAACGAGAGACAACCCAAGCAACGACATGAGGTTCAGTGTAAATCCAAACAAGGACATGCCTATGAACGTCGCGATAAGCGACAGGGGAATCGCAACCATTACAATAATTGAGTTGCGTATCGAATGCAGGAACAACAACATGATGGCAGCAACAAGGATAACCGCAAGTATCAGGTCATGAATAACCGCGTCAGCAGCCTCGAGTGTGTATTCAGATGAATCCTGCGCAAGGGTAAACGTAAGGTTTTGTTCCTTGTAAACATCCTCGAGCTGTGACAGCTCCTTTCGTACTAGTTCGCTCACTGAAACCGCGTTCGCATCGGATTGCTTCTGAATGGAGATACCAATCGAGTTTTCAAGGTTAATCCTGTTAACGAGTTCGATTTCCTTCTTCGTATCCTGAACTTCAGCCACGTCGGAAAGATGAACCGGCCCTCCGTTGGTATTGTATGCAACCACTAGGTTACGCAAATCGTCGAGGCTCGAGTACTTACCTGCAAGCCTGATAAGAACCTGCTCGTCCTGAGTTTTAATTTTGCCTGTGGGGAAGTCGAGGTTTGAGCTCTCGATCAATTGTACAAGCTGCGGCAACGATAATCTGTATGCCCGCAACTTTTCATTGTTGACATTTACACGAATCTCGCGCTGTTCACCACCAATCAGGTTGATTTGTGCGACACCTGGAATCTTTGAAAGGTTAGGCTGAATCCGTTGTTCAACCAGGTCATAAAGTGCTGTTGGATTCACATCCGCTGCAACCCCAAGCCTCATGATCGGCAGGTCGTCGAATGAAAACTTTCCAAGTGACGGCGCCTTGACATCTTCAGGCAGGTTTGCGAGGGTAGCGTTAATCTTCCGTTGTGCCTCCTGCAACGCGAGGTCTACGTTGGCTTCATTGCGAAGCTGAACTACAATCACCGACAATCCCTCATAAGACGAAGACGTGATTTTGTCAACGTTCTCCATCGATGATACGGCATCCTCAAGCTTCTTGGTCACCGTATTCTCAACTTCGTTCGGCGATGCCCCCGGATAGATCGCTGTAACCGTAACAACGGGCGCGCTAAACTTGGGGAGCAATTCGTAGCTGAGTTTCTGGTAGCTGCTCAGCCCCAGGAAAGTCAGCATTATAAAAAGCACCAGAATAATCGACGGGCGCTTTATTGAAAGTTCTGTAATTTTCATTGTGTTCTTACTGTTTCAACACAGTTACACGTGCGTTGTCGGTCAGGTTAATCTGACCATTGATAACTACTTCCTGACCCTTTTCAAGGCCTTCTACTACTTCAACGGTATCGCTGAATGATTTACCGGCTACAATCTCCTTCAGTTTCGCTACACCATTCTCTATTACATAGACACGGGCATTATCAACACTTCCGAGAAGTGCGCTACGTGGGATTACCAGCGAGGGATCACCTTCAGCGAGTTCGAAGGTTGCACGACCATACATGCCGGCGCGCAATGGCTTGTCCTTGATGTTTCGGATTTCCAATTCAACCGGGAAGTTGAGGTTTGCATCAGCCTTCGCGCCGATGAAATTCAATTTGGCCTCGTACTCAACGCCGGGATACACGTCGGCGCTGACCTTAATTTGCTTTGCATTCGCTACGCTGAGAACCTGAGATTCTGATACGTTTACCACCATATCGAGGCGTTCTGTCTCGACAATCTCGAACATCTCCTTACCTGCATTCAGGTAGGCACCTTCTTCAACGAACCGCTTATTAACGTATCCCGCAAAAGGTGCCTGGATGAACGAGTCAGCAAACTTTTTCCGTGCTGCCACCAGTCGCGACTCAGCGTTGACATGCTGCAGGTTAATCTCGTCGAGCTGAGCCTGCGTTACGCCACCACTGTTAACGAGGCGTTCATAGCGTTCCTTGTCTGTTGTAAGCTTCTTGAAAGCCGCTTCAGCTGATCGAAGGTCTGCTTCAGCGGTAGCATACTCGATCCTCCCTAAAAGCTGACCTTTGCGTACAAATTGACCTTCCTCTGCCGTGAGGGATATTACTTTACCGCCGAGTTCGGTTACTACTACTATCTGTCGCGCCGGAGCAAATGCACCCGTCGCGGTAAACGTACCGCCGATGGTAGTCTCCCGGACAGCTGCAACCTGAACCGGGATCGTTGTGTTCACCTTTTTCGCAAGCTCTGTTTGCGCCTGCATTTCGTCCTTGTTGTTTTTAAGGATAAACGCGGCACCGGCGATCGCCGCGCCAATGATGAAAATTGTAATTAATGTGCGTTTCATCGTCTTCGTTAGTATGATTCTTAGTTCAATAGATTTTTTATTTCTCCGCGCGCCTTCAACAAAGCGACTTCAGATTGTTTCACCTTCAACAGTGACTCAATAAGTTGGCTTTGTGCCTGTATCTTAGACGACTCAGCCTGAAGCAGGTCTGTCAGCGGGCTAACCCCTTCGTTGTAGTTTTGAAGCGTGACATCGTACACGCTATTGGCAAGAGCGACGTTCTCCTTTTGTGCTTCATACGAGGCAAAACTGGTCTCATATGTCTTGAGCGCATTCACGTACTGCATATCGGACTGCTCGCGTGTGAGTTTCATATCCTCTTCTGTTTTCATCCGCCGAATACGTGACTGCTGAATTCTCGCTGAGCGATTCAGCCCGTCAAATACCGGAACACTGAGACGTAACCCAACAGACGCCACATCAAACCAGAGAGCGTTAGCCTTCCCTGACAGCACAAAATCATTGCTCTGACCGGTATAGGTATAGTTTGCAAATGCAGAAAGTGTCGGAAAGTATCCTGATGAGAAACTCTTCCGCTCAAGATCATAAAGCGAGAGCTGTGTATTCAATTGTCGGTACTCGATTTTATTCTCGAAGGCCCAGTCGCCTGCAATGAGCGACGGGTCGATTTGGTAACCGCTCACGTCATCACCAAACGGCTCCTCAAGTTCAAGCGCAGCGTCAACTTTGAGGCCTGCAACAAGTTTCAATTGATTGATAAGATTTGAATAAGAATCATCAACCGAACGGAGTTGAGTCTCAAGGTTCGTAACAGCGACTTTGATACGATCAACGTCGAGCTTGCGCGCTACTCCTGCTTCGTAACGGTCTGTCGTGATCTTCAGGTTCTTGCGTGTTTCTCCGAGCGTCGACTCAAGAACCTTGCGTTGGGCGTCAAGTGATGATGCCTGATAGAAAAGTGTTGCCACCGATTGGATAACCTCTTCTTCCGTGCGTGCGATATTCTGATTATAGAAGTCCTCACTCACCCTGGCAGCCTTAATACCTGTCAATACACTCTGGTTAAAGAGTTGCTGCGTTGCAGATGCTGTAACGCTTGCGGAGTATTGCATACCCGCTCTAAGAATGCGGTATTCGTCGGGACCTGCATTCGGATCACCAAGTGCCGCCGGAAAAACAAATGCCTGTTGAATCACGTTGTCCGTCAAGTCTGCATTCAGATTCACCTGCGGCATCGCAGCAGATTTCACTTCACGCGTCTTTTGTTTCCCTTCCTCAAAGTCAAGTTTCGACTTTACAACCTGACTGTTTTTTTCAAGTGCTACCTTCAGGAGTTCCTGCAATGAGTAGCTGCGTGTATCCTGCGCTTTAACGGGTGCCAGCGGCGATAATAATGCAGTGGCGACTATGGCGCAGATAAACAGATTCTTATACTTCATAGTTCTCTTTTATCCCTTTTAAGTTTGTGTTTCCTTCCTTTATTCTCTTGTATCTCCGTTTTCCCTTTTCAGTACAGACAGCGTGGACGAAATGATCCAGCAATGCGCTTGAGACGTTCACATGACCAAAGCGCTCCGAGGGAAAAACCGATTCGCTATGCGAAAGCGTAATCTCCTCCAGCCGCATCCTGGCGAGGACGCTAACGTCAATATCACGCCGAAACAACCCCTCGCCTATTCCCTCGTTGAGGACCTCTTGAACGAAGTCAGCCAGGAAGCCATTCTTGAATTCCGTGATAATGTTCCATGCTTTGGTGTGATATTTTTGAAGATCAAAGAGCAGTGCCGATGTATTGTGAGTCAGGTCTTTCTGCACATATCGGCTAACACCGATGAGTAGTTCAACGGCGTCTTTTGAGTTCTTCTTTAGTTCGAGTAACTCACTTTTCTGCTTAGCGACATAGTGCTTGATCGCAAGGGTTACAATATCGTCCTTGTCTGAAAAATGCTGATAGATGGTCTTTTTGGAGATTCCGAGATGATGGGCGATGTCGTCCATCGTAATGCTCCGGATCCCGAACTTCTGAAAAAGGTCCTTCGAGCTGTTTAAAATTCGTTTTCGTGTGTTGTCGTCTTCCATACCCCAGAAACCTCGGAAACTTCTGTGTTTATAATAGTTTCCACAGTTTCTATAACGGCAAGATTAGCATTTCGTTCCTCGCTAAACGAAATATTTCTAATATTTTTTTTCGAAATCGTTGTAATTGTGCCTAAAACGCGGTTTTTACCTGACTATTATTCCCAAATGGTCAGACTGTCAGGACGGCATACGGAGGTATTCAAGCAGTACAGACGTCAACAAAAGGCTTTGCGCGATACTTTTAGAGAACTGGTCGGCGTCGGATTCAACGGGTAAAACCAGGCCGGTCGACCTTAAACCAACCAGGGAAGACACAAAAAAGTCGGCGAATTCGTGGATGTTAACCTTCCTGAATTCTCCACTATCTATCCCGGAAGCAAAAATGGAGGCAACAAGCTCCTTTTCCTTTCTATAGAGCCGGTTCTTCATCTCATTATAAACAGGATTCATCATTTCGGTCAGGTTGGCGCTTTCAACCTTTGCCATGTTCCGCAATTTTTCCAGGAATTGATTTCGGATCGTAACGTATCGTTTCAGTTTGAAGCCGGCCTTACTGTTGCGGTCAGTCATATTTCGGACGGCTGATTCAAACTGATCGAATTCCTTTGTAACCACCGCAATAAATAACCGCTCCTTATCCGGGAAGTAGTAATACAACGCCGCCTTAGACATACCAATGTCTGCCGCAATTTCATTCATCGTGGTTTTTGAAAGTCCGTAGTGCGCAAAGCGACTGGTGGCAGCATCAATGATTGCCGAAACTTTAGAGTCGTCCATCGCTGCAAGATAAAGCGCTGTGACCTGAAACGAAAGCCGTGAAATCGACACTTTGCGTGAAGTGAAATAATCCCGGGCAGGTCTGCACCATCGCTACCCTTCATCGATAAAGCTTCCAATCACCGCGCCCCGGGTAGTCAAATTTGAAGCAAATGACAGCATGTACCGGCACCGTGGCCTGCCCTATTGCCGCGGCATTCATTTCGACGTTGTTGGAATGTCACCAGGGATTCCTGACATTCACATCCAAGACTCCGCATTTTGGCAACTTCCCTCGAAAAAGACGATCATATGAATAATAATAATGGGGCTCCGTTATCAAGCGTCACCGGGTTCCTTAAAGCAAAATTTGAATTTCCTGAAAGTGAACTGATCAAGTTTTCCGCATGTGTACAAC
>JAEZDW010000055.1 GCA_023417955.1 Bacteroidota bacterium | reverse complement strand
CTGTGCTTGCCTGAAATAAGTTGACCGTTTTTTTGAATTAAAACCTCAAAAAAACACACTATGGCAAATCTGAAGGATTATGAAAAAATGACAACGCGGGAGCGTCAGAACCGGTATTTCAGCGAGGACTTGAAGCGGAAGAAGGTCTCAGAGATTGATCGGAACCTATGCACGGTCGCTGAAGTTTGTCGCGAATATCAGGTGAGTTACACTGCGGTGTATAAGTGGATTTACCGATATTCGAGAATGCGTAAAAAGAAAGAAAAGCAGGTAGTTGAGTCGCAAAGCGACACAAAGAAGATCCAGGCTCTGCAAGAGCAGATCAAAGAGCTTCAGCGAATTGTCGGTGAAAAGCAGATCAAGATTGATTTTCAGGACAAGATGATCGAGATAGCTGAGAAGACGTACAAGGTGGACATAAAAAAAAAGTATTCTGGCAAACACTCACCTGGTACTGGGTCAACAGAAAAGAAGGAAAAGTGAAATTGAATGCTCTTTTTCGCGCTGTGGGTATCAGTAAACAAGCATTTCATCAGAAGCTTAATCGTGACCTTGCGCAGTTGGAAGAATCCGAGCAGTTGCTTGTATTAGTACGTCAACTTCGTGAGGAACATCCTCGAATGTCAGCAAGGAAGATGTACATGATGCTTGAGCCTGCCCACCTGGGTCGGGATCGCTTTGAAGCGCTGTGCTTTGCGAACGGTTTTAAGGTTTCGGTTAAGCGCTCCTATCATAGGACAACCAATTCACTCGGCGTAACACGCTTTGAAAATCTGCTGGAGGCTGAGTTTGAGTTGAATGGTATAAACCAGGTTTGGGTGAGTGATATAACGTATTATCGGATTGGAGAGTCATTTTACTACCTGACCTTTATAATGGACCTGTATTCCCGTGTTATTGTAGGCTACTCGGTGTCACGTGATTTGACTACAGAGTCCACCACGCTACCAGCATTGCGAATGGCCTCCCGATGGAGGAAAATAGCACCTGGCCTAATCATACATTCAGACGGCGGAGGCCAATACTATTGCAAGGAATGGCTTCAACTAACGTCAGAATGGAAGATGAGAAACAGCATGTGCAAGAGTCCATATGAAAATCCCAATGCTGAGCGAATCAATGGGATTATCAAGAATGATTATCTGGCAGGCTACGGTCCGACAAACTATTCTGAACTGAACACAATGGTGGACAAAGCTGTAAACAAGTATAACCTTGAAAAACCCCACGGATCATTGGGTAAGCTATCGCCGTGCAACTTTGAATTGTTGGCAGACGCGCAAACTTATCCACGTATGCACAAAAGAAAAAAAGTAGCAAAAAAAGAAAAGACGCGATACCGTGGATAACTCGAGACGAGTTACCCACATTATCGCTAATGACTACAACAATAACAGTAATAAAATGTAATTTTAAACCCAAGGAAAACGGTCAACGTCTGCTAGGCAAGGTCACTACTTAAACTTGCAGCTCGTAGCCCGCAGCTTGAAACTAAGCAGTGACGCAACGAGGCAATTCACAATTCCAAACATGCGTTTCAGGTTGGCAGGTTTCAGGTTTCAGGAATGACAGACTGCGTAACGACTTCATCCGGAATTGGTTTCCGTTTCGTTGTGGTCGGGAAAGTCGATATCGCGCCGCGCGGCATCGATCGACATTGCGTTGAAACGCCAAAGCGCTTCCGGTTTTCCAACTCTGTACGTAAGACCAAAGTTGTTCAAGCCAGAAAAAGTGAGGCCACCCTCGCGAATGCGTTCCTCGCACTTCCAAGGGTGGCCACTAATACAAATGCAAAAAGGGGAATGGTTTTTATCACGCTCATAACGTTGAAGATTTAGTTTCAACCAGAGAGCAATAAACCATTCCACTTGCCGCCGCTTATCTTTCCCAGAACGGCGGTGGTTCGATACCAAGAGCTCTCAGGTACACGTATCCCTGCGCGCGATGGTGAATTTCGTTTTCAATAAAGTACGTGATCGTGTCGAAGATCGAGTTTTCATAAATCCCGAAGGCTGCTTCGACTTCACGAAAACGTTCGGGTTTAATCGCAGGCCATAGACGGTTGATTTTTTCAGTTACTTCATCCCATAATGCAAGTAGTCCCTCCTTGGTTGTCGGTGCATTCTTTTGTACGTCATCGTAGTTGCCCCATTTCGAGCTGACGATTCCATCCATTCCAGGAAGCGCCATGCCAGCCATTTCCAAAACAAGCTGCGCGAAAGGCCGCATTCCGCCTACTGAAAACGTGAAAAGTTTATCTTCAGGGAACGTCTCAATTACTCTTCTGGTAAGCGCGCGGTTCCCCTGCCAGTTTTTCAGCAGTTCGTTTGGGGTCAGGATTGCTTTTTCTGTGATTGATTCCATTGTCTTTTCCATAACTCTTTTGTTTTGTTCGTTGATGTTACATAGTTAGGGGGCACATGTGACAACCTTATGTCAAGAGGTTGTTGACAGGGTAATTTTTTTTAAAAAAAAATTCAAATGTCCTGAGGCCGTGCAATTGCAAGATAGAACTGCAGTAATTTGTTCCTATCTTCCGTCGGGCGCTCGTAATGACAATGCCGATTGGGTGGTTCCTTAATTTGAACTTCTAATGAACCTAACGTGATTTCAATATGAATACCGTACGATTTTTTCTTGTTGTAACATCATTCGCGGTGTGCGCATGTCAATCACAACAGCACAGCCACCCCGCTGAAGGCGAGGTTCAAACAGTATCAAATACGCTTTCAATGGATGCGTTGAAGGATAAAATAATGGGAGGTTGGGCAGGACAAACCATTGGCGTGACGTTTGGTGGGCCGACGGAGTTCAGATTCAATGGTACCTATATTCAGGATTATCAGCCGATAAAATGGTACGATGGATATATTAAAGAGACCATGCAAAACAATCCCGGGCTTTATGACGACATCTACATGGACCTCACGTTCGTTGAAATTTTTGAAAAGCATGGCTTGGACGCTCCGGTTGAGCATTTTGCAAAAGCGTATGCTGAGGCCGATTACATGCTATGGCACGCCAATCAGGCGGGACGTTATAATATCCTTCACGGAATTTCGGCTCCGGCATCTGGTCATTGGTTGAACAACCCTCACGCAGATTGTATTGATTTTCAGATTGAATCTGATTTCGCCGGTCTGATGTCGCCGGGGATGCCCAATACCGCGGCCGTTATTAGTGACAGCATTGGTCATATTATGAATTACGGTGATGGCTGGTATGGTGGAGTATATGTCAGCGCGATGTATGCCCTTGCGTTCGTCTCCAATGATGTGAAGTATGTTGTTACGGAAGGATTAAAAATGATACCGTCGGAAAGTAGATTTTACCAGGTGATCAATGATGTAATTGGCTGGCATCAGCAGTATCCCGACGACTGGAAAAAAACATGGTTCGAGATACAACGCAAGTATTCGGAGGATATCGGTTGTCCTGACGGCGTTTTCGCTGCATTCAATATTGACGCCACCGTGAACGCCGCATACGTTGTGCTTGGACTCCTATACGGCGATGGTGATTTTACGCAAACCCTTGAGATCAGCACACGCGCCGGCCAGGACTCTGATTGCAATCCGTCTACCGCCGGAGGAATTTTAGGTACACTTATCGGTTATAAGAACATTCCTGACTACTGGAAGGCGGGTCTTGCGGAAGCCGAATCTCTTCCATTCAAATACACGAATACAAGTCTCAATGATGTGTATGCAATGGGACTTCGTCATGCAATTGCGAACGTTGAGCGCAATGGTGGCACCGTTGACGGAAATACGATCACATTAAGCGTGCAGGAACCGAAACCGGTGCGATTCGAACAGAGTTTTACCGGACACCATCCGGTCGCTAAAATTGATATTCATAGAGATCTGGAAAATTCTTATGAATTTGAATTTGAAGGAATCGGATTCGTGGTTCGTGGTTCGGTACATTCCTCCGAACCGAATTCTGATTACCGGGCGGTGGTGAATCTATACCTCGATGACCAGTTGGTTGAGGAAGCAGATTTGCCTGCGGACTTCACGACCCGGCGGCATGAGTTGTTCTGGAAGTACAAATTATCGAATGGCAGGCACAAGGTCAGAATCCAATACTCAAATCCGCAAAAAGGTTCAAGAGTGCGATTGAACGATGTTATAATTTACGACAAGCTATCCGACCGCCCTGCATGATCTTCATCAAAGGCCATCGCAATAACTATAATTCTATAGAGGACCCGAAAGAGAATTGGTATTCAGTCTGTTTCAGGATTCAAAACGAATTCCGAACGCGTGGGATAGTAACGAATCTTCTTCCAGTTTATGGAGAATATTCGTTTTACGATTTCACCGATGTCCGTATAAACATGCGGCTTATGTACAAAAAGATTTGTTCCCCACCGATAACAAAACTCAATGGATTCCATATCGCGCAGCGACGTATAAACGATAATTGGAAGAGAGTCAAATTTTCGATCACTTCGTATTTCGCGAATACAGTCCCTTCCGTTCTTGTACGGTAGAATTAGGTCGAGAAAAAGAAGGTCGGGGATTTTGGTGTCGATAAGTCTCATCAATACATCGCCGTTATCTGCACGCGAAACGACAACGTTTAGTTCAAGATTTTTTATCAGGTCGGAGAGAATATCAAAATCATCGTTATCATCATCTGCAATCAATACATCCTGGATGTCTTTACTTTGTGGCTCTGTCATAAAGAGGGTGGAGTTGGGCTTGGTATATTGTCTAAAAGTACTGCCAGAACCATTATCCTAAAAGATAATAGTGTAGTATTTACAAATATTTCCACCTCATCCCCGATGGTCGCCCGGTACTAAGATTATTCCTTTAGACTTCTCAGGTATTTAATGCTTTCTGGTATTTGCTTTGTCACGACGCTACTCTCGTCTTCGATAAAATAGTGTTGAATGCCGGCTTTGCGTGCTGCTTTCAGGATTGCCGGGATGTTGATCTCACCTGTGCCTAACGCTACGTCATTATCTTCAGATGTTCCACCCGTAAGGTCTGTAGGTGTGCCTTTCCTTAGGTCTTTCAAATGCATAAGCTTCCAACGGTTGCCATACTTCTTCAAAAGAGCGACCGGATCGCCTCCACCGAAATGCACCCACATGATATCCATTTCAAAAGAAACGTAACGCGGGTCGGTTTCATTGATGAGGTAATCCATCAGCGTACCCTCTCCGTGAGGTTGAAATTCATAGCCATGTACATGATAACAGAAAGTAATTCCATTCTCTTTGAGGATTTTGCCTGCCGCATTGAAGTCGGATACTGCTTTCTTCGCATTTTCCAACAAAAACTTGCCACGTTCGTGAGGAATCCATGCAACCATGACAAATTTCGATCCCAATGCTTTCGCTCTTTCAGCAACAGCCTGTGGGTTCGATACAAGTTCTTCGTAGCCCGCACCGGTTGAGGGGATGGAAAGGCCCCGCTCAGTACAAAGACGGCGAAATTCTTCCGGTGAAAGTTTTCCAGGGCCACCCTCGATTTCTGTGAAGCCCATCATTTTGATGGTATCAAGCGTTTTGGCAACGTCGATAGCCATACTCTTTCGAAACGAATAGGTCTGAACGCCAAGCGGTGCATCGAATAATGGCTTTTGCGCGAAGCAAAGTACCGGCAGCGTAATGAAAAGTACAGTGATGATATGTGATGATTTCATAGTAAAAGAATGAGCGATGAAGTTACACGCTGTCTCGCAGTCGGACAATACCATTCATGTATCTGTCTGGTGCTGTCGACGGGGCTGTCCTTCTGGACGAGATCCGTATCTGATCGGATGTGATTAAAAATTCTGGAATGACTATCTTGAAGAATGATACATATCGTTCAACTGATCTACCTTCATGAAGGCTGTGAAAAGGAATTCCTGGAATTTGAAGATCACGTTTTGCCAATGCTAAAACAATTTCACGGTGTGCTTGAACTGCGGTTACGTCCCTCACAATCGGCATGGATCGAAGGCACGCGTGAATGTCCCTATGAAATTCATTGGGTGTCGTTCCCCGGGGATCAGGAATTGCGGGATTACATTAATTCTCCAGAACGGTTGAAATGGCTGGACCTTAAAGAGAAATCTGTCCGGGTTTCAATACAAATCAAGGGTGATTTGGTGTGAGGTCTACCTTAAAAAATTCCCTGGCTAACCGATCCTGACAGGTTTCCCTGTTCTTGCTGATTCATAGACGGCCTGGATGATCTTAACATCCTGACGGCCCATCTCTCCCGCGACGGTCGACTTCCGGTTTTCGCGGATTGCAAGTGCAAAGGCATCCATTTGTGCCGCCTGTTGATTTATTTCCGGCAGATTCATCTTTCCAATGGAGGTGTTTCCTGCCAGCCCGCGGTATGCATAAGCGGGACGAAGCTCAAACCATGCATCGGCGGTCTCAGCCCGCAAACAGTCCATGCTTTGTGAGTAGCTGCATTTACATTCGGCAACGATGCCGTTTGGCAGTTCCATCGACCATGACAGGCCTTCTTCGACTTCATCGAACATTGATAAATCCGTCTTTGGATGTTCTTTTGCAGTAACAGATATTGGTTCATATCCGGTTGTATATCTGACAGCCTGAATGCAGTAAATCCCGACATCCATGAGCGGACCACCACCGGCAAGTTGGTAGTCAAGGCGCCAACCTTCGACATGACCAAGTCCGTTCTCTGCTATTATCTTTTTTATATCTCCGAGTTCTTTCGTACGGCCGAGTTCCATCATGCGCTGATTAAATGGTTCAAATTGAAGACGGTACCCAATTGACAATTGAACATTGTTCATTTCGCATGCCTGAATCATCTCATCGCATTCTTTTGTCGTGATAGCCATGGGCTTTTCGCAAATAACGTGCTTTCCAGCCCGCGCTGCACGAATAACGAATTCATGATGAAGCGCATTAGGAAGGACGACATAGACGATATCTATGTCGGGATTGTTGGCGACGTCGTCGAACGTGTCATACAGGTAAATATCCTTTGCGTTAAGGTTGTATTTGGATTGGAGGTGCGCCGCCTTTTCTGATGATCCGGTGACCAAACCGGCGAGTCGGCAATAGTGTGTGTGTTCAAATGCGGGAATCAATTCTTCTGTTGCGTACTTTCCGACGCCAACGAGTGCTATTCCGACTTGTGAGGAGTTAGCCATGGAAATGTTTTGTTTCCTAAAGTAATTGAATTCAGTATAACATATAGCGTTGCAATAAAAAAAGGTGCTGTTAGGCACCTTCTTTTTCTTTGGCGAAAATCGCTCAGTTAATACTCCTCTTA
Source organism: Bacteroidota bacterium (assembly GCA_023417955.1). Taxonomy (GTDB): domain Bacteria; phylum Bacteroidota; class Bacteroidia; order Cytophagales; family Cyclobacteriaceae; genus Ohtaekwangia. Next base: position 618 of record JAEZDW010000055.1, on the reverse strand, counting down.
CTCTTTATGCTTTTTGTCCTTAGCATCTTTCTCTTTTACCTTATTTCCCTGAGCGTCGAACTTCACCCACTTTTTCTCTTCACCGTTTTGAAGTTCTACTTTATAAAACGTCTGACCGTCTTTTTCTTTCTTGTACGTTTCACCTACAGTCCATCCGGAATAGTCACCGCTTTGGAGTTGTTGCGAAATAAGAGCAGGTAATTCTGTCTCAGAGATTTTGTCCTGGTCAGTGAAGTCTTCCTGCTGATCCTGATTCATTGTCTGTTCGGTAGACTGATCACGTGTGCTTGCCTGGTCCTGATCGTCGGTTTGTTGTGCGCTTACGCCGATCGCACCACCGCACAGAAAACATATGGCAACTAATAGCTTCTTCATAAAAAAATTGTTTTTTGGTTGAACATTAATTTTCAGAAATCAAAATTCCTGAAAGACAATATGGTAGGTAACAATTTCATGCCTGCCTGAATACGGCATTGCACCGACCGTATTTTTCGGTGTGCGCATATATACGCCGTTGTACTGCTGGCGGGCGTGTTTTTGGATATTCCCCATCTCCACAACCTGACGAGTCGCATCCACGCCCGCCGGCGATTTTTATTGGCCTGAACCTTACGTGGC
>JAEZDW010000039.1 GCA_023417955.1 Bacteroidota bacterium | reverse complement strand
GCCCGTTCCCGTTGAAAAGAAAAAAGGTGAAAGAGTTTTTGCGGGAACTGTGAACCAGAAGGGCAGCTTTCAGTTCGAAGCACAAAAGGTTGGCGGTGACACGGTCCTGGCGCAAATCATCAAGATGGTTCAACAGGCACAGGGCAGCAAGGCACCTGTGCAGAAGCTCGTTGACAAGATAGCAGGCATATTCGTACCTATCGTAATAGGCATTGCGGTGCTCACATTTATCACCTGGATGATTTTGGGCGGAGACAACGCCTTTACGCATGCGCTGCTTAATTCGGTTACAGTTCTTGTCATAGCTTGTCCGTGTGCGCTTGGTTTGGCCACGCCAACCGCTATTATGGTCGGCGTCGGTAAAGGTGCAGAAAATCACATATTAATTAAGGATGCCGAAAGTCTCGAACTTGCACATCGTGTAAATGCGGTAATTCTTGACAAAACAGGCACGATCACAGAAGGCAAACCCGTAGTTACCGATTTTATCTGGGATCAGGATAATACGGCCAATGTTGAAAAGCAAATTTTGTTCACACTGGAGAATCAGTCAGAACACCCATTGGCTGAAGCAGTAGTAGCGCGCCTGAAACCGGAAGGCATCACGCCTGTTTCGGTTGAAAGATTCGAAAGTATAACTGCACGCGGTGTTGTGGGAACCGTTGACGGAGGAACGTACTATGTTGGAAACCGGAAACTTATAACTGAAAACAATATCACACTTTCATCGGCAATTGCCGGGGAAGCGGATCGTCTTCAAAGCGAAGCAAAGACAGTTGTCTATTTTGCGAATAGCAGACATGTACTCGCAGTCATCGCTATCGCCGACAAAATCAAAGAAACTTCAAAAGCAGCCGTGACAGCGTTGCAAAAGAAAGGCATCGACGTCTACATGCTCACCGGTGACAATGAACAAACCGCGAAAGCAGTAGCCAAGCAAATCGGGCTCGCGCATTACAAGGCAGAAGTATTACCATCCGATAAGGCTGCTTTTGTAAAGGAGCTTCAAAGTCAGGGTAAAGTAGTAGCCATGGTTGGCGACGGCATCAACGATTCGCACGCCCTCGCCGAGGCCGACGTAAGCATCGCCATGGGCAAAGGTTCCGACATTGCTATGGACGTTGCAAAGATGACGCTGATCACTTCGGATCTGCAGTCAATACCGAAAGCACTGAATCTTTCTTCGAAGACTGTGCTCGGCATCAAACAAAACTTGTTCTGGGCATTTATCTATAACCTGATTGGAATTCCATTAGCGGCTGGCGTATTATATCCGATCAATGGTTTCCTGCTAAACCCTATGATTGCAGGAGCAGCAATGGCGCTTAGTTCCGTGAGCGTCGTAGCAAATAGTTTGCGATTACGGGCGGCAAAGATTTAATGCAGGCAACGCAGAGGTGCTGAGACGCAGGTACGCGCAGGGTCAAATCTCCTGCGGAACCAGTCAAAGTGGCTCTGCGTTGGTGTATGCCGGCACGCTGTCGCCAGGGCAGTTCCTCTCCCACTCACTCTCATACTCCGTTCCAATTATGGTTGGAACAATTCATGCATCCCCATATTATGTAAACACATCCTTCTTAAATGTAACACTCCGCACCTTGCGTCCTCCTACTTTTGTTCATGCAATCACGCAGTAACATGAAAAACTTCATTAAGTCATTGATACTGTTGCTCGGACTTCTGGTGGCACTCCTGGGCATAGCGGTAGCGTTGCAGTCGCCCTTTAGGGGCTTGATGTGATCAATTCCTGAGCACGAAATCATGTAAAGCTTAGCCGTTATTATACAAGCCGAAAAATGATGTCCCGATGTTGTTGATATATAAACAACAAAACTTATGGACACTATTCAATTAACAATCCCGAACATGAAGAGCCCGCATTGCCAGATGACTGTAACAAACGCTGTTCAGGCAATTGGTGCTACAGTGAAATCCGTTTCACCCACGAAGGCGGAAATTGAACTGAACGATACGCTAACCCGGCAGGCAGTGGTTGACGCGATCACCAAGGCCGGCTACAAGGTTGAAGGCGCCGGCTGATCATGTGGTGGTGCCATGTTTCCGCGGGCCGAGTCCCACGGTGAGGGTGGCACCCGCCACGGGCGGGCTAATGCAGGGCACGGATTTCGCGCGATGTGTTCAAAAAATTTGGAACGGTGTGGTCCGATTAGTGAAAGGTGTTTGTGTTTCACGACGTGATACGTTACCGATTTGAAAACATTTTGTCATCCAACAACGGGCTGAATGCAGGGGCCGGTTTCACCGAAGCTCGGCCCTGCCTCAATACTCTGCCGTCCAAAAAGATCTCTGCGCAACCCCCGCGCCTCCGTGCCCCTGCGTTGATGTATTCTCTACGCCTCCTCTGCTCGCTCCCTTTCCCTGCAAATACCTCGAAAACAGTACGTTCAGGGAATTTTATAACCCTTAAACAGTAAAGTATAAACCAGAAATCGCAGAAATGCGTTACATTTGTCTGTTAGTCAATGAAAATCGTACGCACGATATCCGCTTTTCTGATGGCCCTACTGGTGCTCATGGCATCAACCAGTTTCATGGTCGGCGTGCACTTCTGCCAGGGCGACGTGCAGCACATCGCTTTATTTTCAAAAGCCGATAAATGCGCGATGGAGAAGAGCGTGCCTCCTTGTCACAAACATCTGCAGGAACCTTGTTGCGCGGACGAGACAATCATTCATGAAGGCGGCGACTTCAAAGCTTCTATCGACAAAGTCCAGGTTGCCACTTCCGATTTTTCAGTAGTTGAACATTCTCCTGTCGTGATTTCCGAGGTTATCCCCGATTCACCGGCATCACGCGTCGCATTCGAAGCATATGATCCACCCTTGCGATCGTATGACCGAATCACCGATCTCCAGGTATTCCTCATCTGATTCTACTTCCTTTTGAAGAGCGTCCTGCTCTTTCTTGGATCATCGCGCCTGTTCGCACGCCGCGATAACATTTCGTCTTTTACATTTTACATACTTTAACCATGATCGAAAGATTAATTTCTTTCTCGCTTCGTAACAGGTTCCTCGTGCTGCTTGTAGCCGCAGGACTGTTTGCCTGGGGTGTCTACTCCGTACGCGTGAACAAGATTGATGCGATTCCCGACCTTTCAGAAAATCAGGTAATCGTTTTCACCGAGTGGATGGGGCGCAGTCCACAGATCATTGAAGATCAGGTAACCTATCCGTTGGTCACAAATCTACAAGGTCTTCCTGAAGTCAAATACGTACGTGCTTCGTCGATGTTCGGGATGAGTTTCGTTTACGTGATCTTCAACGACGACACCGACGTCTACTGGGCACGTGAACGTGTTCTTGAACGACTCAATTATGCTAGCCGCCTTCTTCCGGAAGGCGTTAGCCCTACACTCGGTCCCGATGGTACTGGTGTGGGTCACATTCTATGGTACACCCTCGATGCACCGGGCATGGATCTCGGTGAACAACGCGCTATTCAGGATTGGTATGTGAAATTCGCCTTACAAAACGTACCCGGCGTGAGCGAGATCGCCTCATTTGGAGGTTTTCAAAAACAATATCAGGTAACACTTAATCCAAACCGCCTCAGCTATTATGGACTTTCAACGCCGGAAGTCATACGGGCAATACGTGCGAACAACAACGAAGCCGGTGGACGCAAGTTCGAGATGAGTGACATCGGCTATATTATCAGAACAACGGGCTATCTCCAGTCTATCGATGAAATCGAAAACATCGCTGTTAAAACTGTAAACACGGTGCCTGTCAGAATTCGTGATCTTGGCTCCGTACAAATGACGGGTGAGTCGCGCCTCGGCATATTTGACCTCGACGGCGAAGGCGAAGTCGTCGGAGGAATTGTTGTCATGCGTTATGGCGAAAATGCCGACGATGTGATCAAGGTCGTGAAGAAGAAAATGGAAGAAGTTGCTAAGGGATTTCCCGAAGGCATAAAATTCAATATCGTTTACGATCGAAGTGAACTCATTCAAGAGTCGATATCATCTATCAAAACGACATTGATCGAAGAAATGATTGTCGTGTCACTCGTGGTCATCATCTTTCTGTTCCACTGGCGCAGTGCGGCGAGTATCATCATACAGATACCTATCACCATCGCGAATGCTTTCATCCTGTTAAACGCATTTGGAATATCATCGAACATTATGTCGTTGACAGGTATTGCGCTTGCCATCGGTGTGATCGTCGACAATGGTATCATCATGGCTGAAAATGCCTACAAGCATCTGTCTGTACGCTTTGAAGAATTAAACCCTGAAACCAACGAATAGCCATGCTAAGCAAGTTTCTCAAAAAACGCAGCTACACACCCATTGCCGACGACGAGCGGATGGCGATTATCGAACGGTCGTCGAAGCAGGTATCGCGTGGCGTTTTCTATTCGACGGTAATTATCATCACCTCATTTCTGCCTGTGTTTATGCTCACGGGTCAGGAGGGTAAGCTGTTCCATCCCCTGGCCTACACGAAAACATTCATCATGCTCGTCGATGCCATACTCGTCGTAACCCTTGCACCTGTGATTATCTCGTTCTTTATGAAAGGTCGGTTTACGAATGAAAGGAAGAATCCGGTGAACCGATTCCTCGAAACAATTTACGAACCGATAATCCGTACATGCATCAAATGGAGAAAAACCACAATTGGCGTCAACATACTTGCCCTTTCAGTGAGCATACCGTTGTTATTAAGCCTCGGAACGGAATTTATGCCTCCACTCGATGAGCAGTCCATTCTCTTTATGCCCGTTACTCTGCCCGACGTATCCAACGAAGAAGCTAAACGCATTCTGCAGGTGCAGGACAAGATTATCAAATCTGTTCCTGAAGTTGATAAAGTTCTGGGCAAAGCCGGGAGAGCGAGCACAGCTACCGATAATTCTCCTATCAGTATGATCGAAACGATAATCATGCTGAAGCCAAAATCGCAATGGCGTGAAGGCCTCACAAAAAATGACATCATCAACGAACTCGATGCTAAAATGCAAATACCCGGTGTTGTTAACGGATGGACGCAGCCAATTATCAACCGCATCAACATGCTTGCAACCGGTATCCGTACCGATGTGGGCGTAAAAGTTTATGGGCAAAACCTCGACAGCATCGCAGCTGTGTCTGAACGTGTAAAGTCTGCACTCGAAGGCGTACCTGGCGTAAAAGACCTTTACGTCGATCCGATAACGGGTGGCAAGTATCTCACCATCGCTATCAACCGCGATGCCCTGGCGCGATATAGTCTCACAGTTGACGATGTAAACATGATCGTAGAATCTGCTATTGGGGGGTCACCTGTCGGGCAAACCATTGAAGGTCGTCAGCGTTTTTCCATCAGCGTAAGGATGGCTCAGGATTTCAGAAGCAGCCTCGAACAACTCAAGCGTATTCCAATCAATACGCCGGCGCTTGGTAATATTCCCTTGTCGGCTGTGGCGGATATCCGCTTTGAAGACGGACCGCCGATGATCACTTCTGAAAATGCCATGTTACGCGGAGCTGTCTTGTTCAACGTTCGCGGCCGCGATCTCGGCAGCACCGTCGAAGACGCAATCGCACAACTCAATCATCATCTCGGTGCATTGCCCAATGGCTACTATCTCGAATGGAGCGGGCAGTATGAAAACCTCATTCGAGGGCAACAGACATTGATGATGATTCTACCCGTCGTGCTACTCATCATCTTCGTCTCACTGTACCTCGCATTCAAATCCATTCGAGAAGCATTCTTCAGTCTTATCACCGTTCCCTTCGCACTCATTGGCGGAGCATACATGGTGTACTTCTTCAATGCAAATCTTTCGGTGGCGGTGGCGGTAGGGTTCATCGCACTCTTTGGTATCGCGGTGGAGACCGGAGTCGTGATGGT
>JAEZDW010000030.1 GCA_023417955.1 Bacteroidota bacterium | reverse complement strand
CTTCAGGTCCGCACTGGGCGAAAAAAAGGAATACAGAGCATGCTGCGAGGTTTCTCGTCAGCAGAATTAACTTACTGGCTTTCATACGCTTCCAACTTTCAATCTGCGAGTGGTGAATTCAAATAGGACAATTTGAATATGCTAATATAAAAATGTTGCCACCAGTTATTTGTTGCGAGCGGTATATAAGCAATTGCATTAACTGCCCCGGCCTGACCATCTGATTTCTTAGAATCGACCCTCGAAATTCCGGCAAATTTACAAACAGGGGCTGCACCACCCGCGCCGGCGTTTTGCAATGACCTATATCATTTTTTATTGAGATGTACACAAACGGTGCGGGAAGCTTCCGGGCGGGTTTGGAATACGAGCACATCCATTGCTTTCTGAAGGGTCTATCCCTGGCAGGCTGACTACTACACCGAAAAGGGTGCCCATGCGTGAATGACGATTGATGGCGCAGACTACCTTGCAAAATAGGTCCAAGTCAGCGGTAAAGTGCGCTTCGAGGTTTGCAGGATATTGCAAAGAGGAACTTCAACAGGCAACGGTCATTGCTTTATTGCTTTTTTCTCGATCGTTGTGCTTTCCTGAATTGCCAGGGTGGCACCGGATGTGGCATTGACCAAATGCCTTTTCTTTCCATCCTTGCGTTTTTTTCGAACGCTGCCCAATTGGCGTTGTTGTCGTATTCTTTGTAATGCCATGCAAGTCCGGATTTGATCATTGCCTCGTTGATAGTTTCGCCGTCAACAAGAACCAATCCAACGGTGCGGCTATATCGGTCACGCGTGGTTACACTGATCTCAACGTCTTTATTCATTACGAGGGATACAAGATGTTCGCGCGAAACGCGATAGAAGTCCTGACCTTTTTCGGGAGCGTCAAATGCCATGCAAGCGTATCTTTACGGTGCGGTTGTCGGACGTGAGCATGGTAAACGTATCGCCGTCCGCGACCTTCACAACGGTACCCGAAATAGTTTCCGGTTTACACTGCAGGAAAAGAAGTGCGATAAATAGGAAAGAGTAGAATACCTTCATGATATGATTGTCAGTGCAAGCATAACGAAATTTTGCCTGCCCTGATTGTTGGCTGCAGCAATTTGATTGGATGATCTGCATTTCATTCAAAGGCATCATTCGTTACTTTTGTTTCGGGAATCCGGAGCATGCGCAAGATCATCCACGTTGATATGGACGCCTTTTACGCCTCGATTGAACAGCGGGACAATCCTTCGTATAAAGGAAAGCCTGTTGTTGTAGGAGGTTCTCCAGAGGGAAGAGGGGTTGTCGCTGCTGCGAGTTATGAGGCGCGGAAATTTGGCGTGAGGTCAGCCATGCCATCGCGCACAGCAAAACAATTGTGCAAGGATCTTATTTTTATCAGGCCAAGATTTGATGTGTATAAGCAGGTATCCTCCCAGCTGCGTGCGATTATGCATCGTTACACCGACCTCATTGAACCGCTTTCGCTTGATGAAGCGTTTCTGGATGTAACAAGTGACAAGCAGGGAATTGGTTCCGCGCTCGACATTGCCAAACGCATAAAGGACGAAGTCCGGGCCGAATTGCATCTGACTGCATCGGCAGGTGTCTCGGTGAATAAGTTTCTGGCTAAAATTGCTTCTGACCTTCATAAGCCGGACGGACTAACTTTTATTGGTCCTTCACGAATAGAACAATTCATGGATGCGCTTCCCGTAGAGAAGTTCTTTGGTGTGGGACGCGTAACAGCTGAGAAAATGAAATCGTTGGGTTTGCACCGCGGCGCAGATCTCAAACATTTATCCGAACAGGAACTCATCAGGCACTTCGGAAAAGCTGGGAGCTTTTACTATCGTAATGTACGCGGCATTGATGATCGCGAAGTTCGGCCGGATCGTGAAACGAAATCGATCGGTGCAGAGGATACATTTCCTGTTGACTTGTCTGAAACCGATGCCATGCAGTATGAGATTGATAAACTGTGCAGAGTCGTTAACGAGAGGCTCATGAAAAAAAATCTGAAGGGGAGAACTGTTACATTGAAAGTGAAGTTTAGTGACTTCAAAATAATAACACGAAGCCAAACGCTGGCTGAGCCTCTTTCGGAACGCCGCGAAATCGCTGCCGTTGTTTACAGACTCCTCAGCGATTCGGATCTCGAAGGGAAAAAGGTTCGATTGCTGGGAGTAACCATTTCAAATTTCGGAGGAGTACAACACATTGCTACCGATTCGCAGTCGCCGCAGCTGAATCTTTTCTAAAGATTCATTTTGAACCTTTCGCAATTGTCTTGTGTCAAAGACAAAAACAAAAACAGCAAAACAAAATGAAGAGACTACTTGCAGTTTTCGCATGCGTCATCTGCATTGCATGTGATTCGAGTGAACGTGAGGAGGCGAGCTCCTGGATTAAGCTTGGACTGGACGGACTCAAAGTGAATGAGCTCGTGATCCGTGACGATAATCTTTATGCAGCAACATCGGATGGAATTTACAGAAAGGGTCTCAATGGTGATGTTGAATTCAAGCGCATTGGATTAGCTGGTATGAACATTGAAGACTTGGTGATCTTCTCAACTCAGAAAATACTGGCGAGTTATGTTGATCGTACATATGCTGAAGCGCCGGGGCTTTACGTCACAACCAATGCCGGTACGGACTGGACAAAAGTTGAATCAGACTTTGGTGGATCTGCTCCTGAACCCATTTTTGATCTCGTGGCAGATGCTGACGATGACGACATGCTCTTCGCCGGGGGCCTTGGCGTTGTAGCCTCCTCAAACGACGGTGGCGTATCGTGGACTCCAATTTGGGGCGAATGGCAACGCATTGCTACCGGGGTTACTATCGTAACGATGTCACCATATGAAAAGATTGTTTGGGCAGGTGGACAAGGTGCCATTGAGAATGGATTTATCATTCGAAATCCCGGGCGTGAGGATGAAAGAGTGTGGGACAACCTGCTACCGAACCCGACTGTTGCCAAGGAGATCGTATTTAACGGGCCTGATTTTGTCCTTGCGGGATGGGAAGGGGGACTGATTCGTTCGCAAAATGGTGGAGAAACCTGGAAGACGATTATCGAGAGCGATGAAAACCGATTCTTTTTTGGAGTGGCCCTTGGCAATAGACCCGGT
>JAEZDW010000454.1 GCA_023417955.1 Bacteroidota bacterium | reverse complement strand
TCCGGTAACCGTCAGCATCATTTGTCCTTTTCTGTTTGACAAATAAGCAACGTATGACTTACTCCAATGCCGTCTTGCTGTGCTGTTACGGTTAACCCGGCCTTATTTACAAGGTCTATAAATGTATCAGCTTTATACATTTGACTGTTTCCATTCGCCATGGCGGTGAAATACAGCGACGTTTGCTGCAACGAGAAGGCTGCTGCACGAAAGCGCTGGCGATCCCAGAACGGTTCGAGGATGAATATTTTTCCTTCAGAAGTAAGTGCCTCAACACATCGTTTCAGAATCATTACAATTTGTTCGTCTGAAAAACAATCCAGGAACTGACTCATCCATATCGCGTCAAAGCCGGCAGGGAACGGTTGTGACTCGTCAAGAATATTACAGGCATGGAAGTCGATGCGCGAAGCAAAACCGGCTTCCTCAATGCGCGGGCGAGCCATCCCGACCTGACCGGGCAGATCCATGATCGTGACTTTCACATCCGGATCGTGACGAAAACACTGGAGCGCCCACTTCCCCGTGTTGCCACCGATGTCGAGCAACGTACGGGGGCGGGATTCAAATACAAACGGCAAGACGTCAGGGAACGCAACGTCAGAGTAATAATGATCGAAAGCAAACCAGCTTTTCTGAACCTGCTCAGGCAGGCGCGACAAGCCTTCGTAAATCGTATTCCATCCGCCAAACGTTTTCAATCCTTCAGGCTTACCGCTCCTTATGCTTTCGTCGAGATTAAACAACCCCTGGTAACACACGTCCTGAGTGAAATCAAGATTTACGCGGGTCAGTTGGTCATGAAGGATAAAGTGTGAAGTCTTCGTGATGAAGTAATGGTCATTACGGCTAACGAGTAGTCCGATCCCTAAAGCGGCCTCCAGCAGGACGCGAACGCCGTAGTATGGCAGAGCCGTTGTTTCAACGATAGCGTCGAGGGTAGTTCCTTCGGGTTTGCTTTCAACGAAGGAAAGGATACCCGTATCCCGCAGCACCCGCGTTGCCTGAAAGACAACCGGAGCAAAAGCAATCCATTGTGCCTTTTCCTTGGCTTCGAGAGCAGTGAGCGTATCGGATTCAAAAAAATTCATTCGTCAATTTTATTTCTCAAAAACAATTGCGGCATTGCATCCACCGAAACCGGAAGCGGTCTTGACCAGTTTGCGAATTGGCCATGCCTGAGTTTTTGTTGTTACTTTAAGCGGCATTGTGACACCACGCGTTTCAAAACCCAGGGTACCGATGAGTTCACTGTTAATCAGCGACCGGATCGATATCGCACTCTCCAAAACACCGGCTGCACCCAGCGTATGTCCAAAGTAACTCTTGAGGCTGTTCACCGGCACGCCTTCAAATCCCGCGAGGAAAAATGCGCGCGCCTCCATTTCATCGTTGTAGAGTGTGGCGGTTCCATGGGCAGACACGAAGTCAACGTCCGTACGTTTGATATTTGCTGTTGAGATCGCCTTTGTAATAGCGAGTGCAAGTTCCTCACCTGTTCGCGATGGCCCGGAAATGTGATTGGCATCATTGCTGAGCCCTTCGCCTGTGAAGCTAACGCGATAATCGCCACCGGCAGCGTCGGGTTCGGCGGTGAGCACAATGCCTGCTGCCGCCTCGCCGAGATTAATTCCGTTTCGGCGTGCATCAAAAGGTCTGCATACCTCGGGACTTAACGCCTGAAGACTTTTGAATCCCGATACAACGAATTGTGAAATGACATCGGCTCCAACAACGACGGCGTGATCAAAATGCCCGCTCTGGATAAATCGTTTTGCTACAATCAAACCAAGCACACCGGATATGCATGCGTTGCTTACCACGCGTGTGTGCTTAAATCCAAAGTGTTTCGCAAGACGCGAAGCACTGCCTGAAAGACTTAGTGTATCAACGCCACCGTTACCTGCCACCTCAATATTTCCTTTCGTGGTTGACAGCACGAACAGGGTCTTGTCGAAATCAACTTTTACCCGCCCCAGTATACCTTGCAGCGCGAGCGCGCAAAGTGACTCAAAACGCGTGAACCCGTTGACTGAAATATCATCTTCTATCCACGACAACTTAAAAACTTCTTCGCGATCTTCCGGATAGGTGAAGTCACGTACACCGGATTCGCCTCTGCGAACGCGGTCGAAATTAATTTCAGTACCATTTCCCAATGGAGAAAAAACCCAGTCCGCTACTGCCCAAACTTTTCTCATTTGCTTTGCTCCCATTGGTTAAGCCACGTATCAAAAAACGGCGGAATCGTCAGTTGAAGCTGAAACGTTTTTACATCCACAAACACCTGAACTGACGAACCGGTCGCGACGACGTCACCCGTAGCGCGATCCCACATCCGGTAAGAAAATTTGATCTTGGCAGCTGGCGATGATTCAAAGATAGTTTCAACGACAACGGTATCACCAAAGCGCAATGGCTTCTTGTAATCGCATTGAACAGAAACGATAGGTACAGCAAGTCCATTGCGGTAGAAGTCCAGGTATGAAACGCCGTATTGTTTTCCAAACGCCTCCCTCCCGTCTTCGAAGTACCGCAGGTAATGACCGTGCCACACTATTCCAAGCGGATCTGCTTCGTTAAATCGTACGGTTACTTCTGTCTGGTGCGTTAGCGTCTCCGGCATGTTGCAAACTGCTCTTGAACGTGGTCGCGCATTATGAATGCCGCGACTTCCACATTTGAAATTCCTTCTTCCTGATTGCTTCGATGATGTTGTAAAGAGATCCGCCCCAAAAGTTTCTCAATCCAAAACCTTTGGGTTTGCCTTTGAGATTCTGGGTTATCAACACCTTACCGGATCCGAGGTCAATGAATGTTACCCATACCGATGCAGACTCGTCGAGTTTGCTGAATGCTTCGACATTAAACATCATTCCGATTCCGCTCAGGCCGCTGAAATCATAGGAGGTTATTATCGCGTCGATGTCGGATTCGCGCAGACGTGAATAATCACGTGAATCATTGGACAGCAACTCTGCCGGATCGAGACTCGCGTTGTGATCCAACGTTACTTCAATATTCTTCTCAATGCGATCACGCCCGATTGCCTTCGCAATGTTGTACTTGTCAGGTTCGTTGATAACGAGGTGATTAATCGATTCCATCAGGCGAAGTACATCGGAATGCGACCCCAGTCGCTCACGGTCGCCGATAAACTTAGCCTGCGAAAAGTCAACACCAAGCCATGTAATCTGCGTTCCGGGATTGAATACATCCCGCTTGCTCTGGCCATATGAAAGTACAGCGGTGAATGACAACAGTAGACAAACGATCTTTCTCATATGAATTACGATTGAATTTTTGCAAAGATGCGCATCTCGCAGGTGCACAGTGACTCGCCATCCAGCACAACTTCACCCGTTGCAACAGTAACGTCCAGCACCTTGTTTGTAATCCTGACAGTTGTAACGATAGTTGCGCCCAATGGCGGTATCTTTTTTATTTCCAGGTTGCGGACAGCTGCGATGTAACCGATAGGAATTGGAATTCCTTTCTGAACACATTGGTGTCCAACGTGTACCGCAGCAGTTTGGGCGATGTTTTCGACAAGGCCGGGTTCGGCAAGAAAACCATCAGATGCAAATACGTTATCAACTGCCAGATGAAGTTGTGTAACTGCATGTGAATCGCTCGCTTCAACGAGGTCATGGACCATCACGATCGGGTCGCGCTGTGGTATGTATTGTGTGATGCTATCTCTGGTTGCTATCAAGTCGATAATGTTTACGTTAGCATTGCTTCACTTTCGACGTGTATTAACTCCAAAAGTTATAATAATTAAACCACTGTTGCGGATATAGGAGCACTTTTTCTTCAAACCGACTCAAGAAAAACCCCATCAGTCGCCGGCTGAATTCACGTTTTGATTCATTCGTCTCCCTGGTCGGTGCCGGCAAACCAAAGAAATGATAGTGAGTACTGCTTTCCTTGAAGGCAAACACTACACAAACCGGTACGTCAAAGGTCGCAGCCAGAACAAACGGTCCCACAGGGAACTTCGCTTTTGTTCCTAAAAACAAAAGTTGTTCCGTTTTACCCGGATCAACAAAGCGGTCTGCATGCAGGCACACCAGCTCATTCTTTTGTAAGGCTTCACCGATCGCGTAAACATGCGATAAATCATCCCGGATGACGATCACGTTGAAGTTTCTTTCTCCGGTAACCGACTCGAGGTACGATTTGATTTTTTGATGCTCGGCGTCATACATCACGATGTTAATTCGGGTATCGAGACGACGAAGCAAATGCCCTGCAACTTCCCAGTTACCGACGTGACCGCTGAGCAGAATACCGCCTCGCCCCTGTTCCACCATGCTCCTCAGAAACGCCTCTCCTTCGAAGTCAAACGTAAAGCGGTTTTCAATTCCCGCCATCACAACAACCTTGTCCAGGATGGTCTGACCGAATACATAGTAGTTCGCGTAAATTCCCGACAGCGCGCGCATAACCGAAAACTTATGTCTCTGGCGATAATAAGCGTAAATGTGTCTTGAAGACGACCAGGAGAAAACAAAAAAGTAGAATGCTACAAAACGAAGCAGCAGGTAGGCGGGCCGGACGCCGAAGTTTTTTACAACGTAAACAAAGATGCTGTATCCCAGGCGATTGCCGCGAGATTTACCCTGCCATTGCGGCATGTCATGAAGTCGTTACTTTTGATGCGACCCTATTCTCTACGTAATCGTAGAAATTTTGAAATGTTACAATCGACGCGAAGTCTTCCGGTTTTACCTTAAAACCAAAGTTGCTTTCAATCACCACAACGAGATCGATATAGTCGAGGCTATCCAATTCCAGGGTTTCGCGCAAATTTCCGTCGGCAGTAATTTTTGAAGCCTCCACCTCAAATTCCTCCACCAGAAAATCATTGATCTTTTCAATAATTGCTGTCTTATCCATCGCTAAGGTTCCCACTTTTTAACAATCAGGGTAGAATTTGTTCCTCCAAACCCGAAAGAATTTGACAAAAATACATCAATATTTTTATTCGCTGTTTTTGACACTATGTTTAAACGCGCCGAATCCTCGTCCGGGTTTTCAAAATTTATATTAGGAGCGATAAAAGAGTGCTGCATCATGAGCATGGAGTAAACGATTTCGCTCGCTCCTGCCATCCAGCATTCGTGGCCGGTCATCGATTTGGTCGAACTGACGGGTGTACCGGTCTCTCCAAAAACATCAAAAATTGCCTTCGCCTCGCTTGCATCACCGGCAGGTGTCGACGTTGCATGGGCGTTCACATAGGATATGTCGCGCGCACTCAGTCCGGAGCTCTTCATTGCCATTCGAAGGCTTCGTGCCGGCCCGGCAACACTCGGGTTTGAAATGTGCTCACCGTTGGATGAAAATCCATACCCGACGACTTCAGCAAGGATGGTCGCACCCCTTTGTTTTGCTGATTCAGCGCTTTCCAGGATCACCGTTGCTGCGCCGCCGCTGGGAACAAGTCCGTCACGGTCGCGGTCGAACGGTCGTGATGCCGCGGTGGGGTCGCTTTCGCGGACGGAGAATGCTCCGAGCGCATCAAAATTTCCCATTGAATAAATATTCGTTTCCTGGGCACCACCACAAATAATACAATCCTGCATGCCTTGTCGGATGAACATCGTAGCCAGCCCTATCGCGTGAGAACCGCTTGCACAAGCCGCGCTCACAGTAAAATTGATCCCCTTTAAACGAAAGATGGTCGCCAGATTCATGTTGACAGTGGAGTTCAGCACCTGAAAAACAGAGCCGGATCCAACCATCATGGTATCTTTCTTTTCGCGGATAATATCGATGGCTTCTATGACGGGTTCGGCAGAGCTGTCGTTGCCGTAAATGATGCCTATCTCGTGTTTGTCAAGGTAATCCTGATCGAGACCGGCATTCTTAAGGGCTTCCGTGGTGGCGAGCCAGGCATATTCACCCTGCTCAGGTAACATGATTCTCGCACGCCGGTCAAGTACGCCTTTAAGGGAAGGTGGTTCCAGAAAGCCGGTAAGCCCCGAACGGTAGCCCATTTCTTTTCGGCGTTGGTCCAGGATAATACCAGACCGCCCTTCGTATAGCGAATCCCTCACCTCAGTCAGGTTCTTCCCAATACACGAATAAATACCCAATCCCGTAATTACTACTCTGGTCATGAAGTCGCTTACCCTTTGTTTACCCGATTGAAGGGCGCAAAAAACTGTCCACAAAAATAGATTTTTAATCGGGAAATCTTAATAACACCGGTCATCGGCGGGGTGATGGGGTGTAAGTTTATCACAATGAATCAGATTTTCTATTATTTCAGGAATACAGACCGCCATTGATAGACAGCACGGTACCCGTTATATAAGAGGCCCTGGCGGACGCAAGAAACGCCACTGCATCAGCTACCTCTTCCGGCTCGCCGAACCGCTGCATCGGGATCAGCTTCTTCAGGTCGTCCTCATTGAGGTCGCTGGTCATGTCGGTTTTGATAAATCCCGGGGCAACAGCATTAACCGTAACGTTGCGCCTGGCGACTTCCTGTGCCAACGCTTTCGTCGCGCCGATCACACCGGCTTTTGCAGCAGAGTAGTTTGTCTGACCCGCCATACCTTTTATTCCCGACAACGACACAACGTTCACGATGCGTCCGTACCGGCGGCTTAACATCGGGGTAAGGAGCAGACGCGTTACATAGAAGAAGCCGTCGAGACTTGATCCCGTAACGGACTTCCATTGTTCGTCAGACATCCACATCATCAGCGCATCCTGTCTTATGCCGGCGTTGTTCACGAGAATGTCGATTTCTTTTTCCTTGTTTGCTTCAACCCATGCGCCCAGAACGGCGTCAACGCCTGCCTTATCCGACACGTCGAATTTCAGTGATTCTGCATTGACATTTTTTTCGCGAATCAGCGCCAGGGTCTTTTCCGCTTCAGTATCGTTGCTGCGATAGGTGATGATGATATTAAAACCGTCATCCGCGAGCTTCAGGGCAATTGCGCGCCCGATGCCACGGGATCCTCCGGTTATAAGTGCATACTTCATGCGTTCAGTTATAGGGTTATTGATCGGCCAAGCGCGATCAGGTAGGAACGTATCGCCGGAATATCGTCATACCGCGGTTTATCGTCAATGACGGGTGATGATATTTCCCTTATTTCTGTGTACACCTTTGTTGTAAATGCCGACAATCGTGCGTGGCATTGCAGAAAATCGATCGCCTGCATGAGTGCAATCGCCTGCACAGAAAGTACGTCGAACGTGTTGTCAATGACCTTTCCCGTAAGGATCGCGGCATTACAACCCATGCTCACAATATCCTGATTGTCGTTGTTATTTGAAATGCTGTGCAGATACATCGGGTACGACAATGTTTGATTTTCAGCTGTCGTAGATGTGGCCATGAATTGCATACCCTGAATACCGAAATTCAAACCAAGTTTTCCGAGATTGATAAATGGAGGAAGTTTTTGATTGAGCTTGTCGTTCAACAGGTAGTTGAGCTGACGTTCGGAAAGCATGCACAACTTTGTAATGACGATCTTAAGCTTGTCCATCGCAAGAGAAACATAGTCGCCATGAAAGTTACCCCCATGGTAGACCATTTCCTTTTCGTGATCAATCACGGGATTGTCGTTAGCCGAATTTACTTCGTCTTCGAGCACCTGGGTTACTTCGCGCAAACTGTCGTATACGGGTCCGAGTATCTGCGGCACGCATCGGAGCGAATAATACTCCTGAACCTTGTCAGTGAAAACTGCTTCTTCAATCTTCCGGTAATACAGATGCTCGGGTCGTTTTCTGATTAATTTACTGTCACCCAATAACGCACGTATGATTTCAGCAACTTTAGATTGCCCCTGATGAAGCTTGACGTGATTCAGTTCGTATGAAAAATGATCATCGAAAGATTTCATCAGCTCATTCGTGATAGCGGATAGCATGACCGCGCAGACAAGCAACCGACGTGCCTTGATGAGATTGACGATGCCCACGCCCGTCATCGCTGATGTTCCGTTCATGATTGCCAGACCTTCGCGCAACTGAACGTCTATTGGTTTAAGCCCGTAACGAGCGAACACTTCTGCTGCGGGTTGCCAGCTGCCCTGGTCGTTAACCTTCCCCTCACCTATGAGATTCAGAGCCAGGTGGGCTAGCTGAACAAGGTCACCGCTCGCACCAACGCCACCACGTTCGGGAATAAAGACATGGATGTTCCGATTTATTAATTCGGCGATGAGTTCCGGTACACTGCTGTCAATGCCGGAGTAGCCCTGCATAAGACTGTTTAGTCGCGACAACATCGTGGCGCGTGCAAACAAAGCGTTGAATGGTTCGCCGGCACCCGCGCTATGACTTCGGATAAGGTTGTATTGCAATTGACGCTGATCAGACTCACTTACTTTGTACTGGGCCATTGGCCCAAGCCCGGTGTTGATGCCATAAATGATCTTGTGTTTTGCGTAGGCGTTGAGAAATTCAAAGTTCTTACGTACGCGTTGTAAACCGTCGGAATCCAGCGAAACGTTCGCCTCGTCAAACAGCAAACGTTCAAAATCTTCGATTGACAATTTTGTTGCACCGACGTTGACCATATAACATTTAAAAAACCGAAGCGCGAAAATAACAAAGAGTTTTGCTTAACCGAAAAAACGGAAGGCCAGGCCCTTCTCAGGAAATGTTCGTTTTCCGATCGCGCGCTTTATTGGATGATGGGTGTGCGGCGTGGCTTCTGCGCCAGTTTTGAAGATGCGACCACGCAATAAGTACGGCACCAAATGTTGTCAGAACCGTGTGGAGTGTTAGTTCTCCGGTCAGGCGGCTTGAGACAATAAGCAGCATACCTGTTGAAAAGAGCATTAATGGCCGCAATGAGCGGTGATGTGAATAATACGCGGGTAACAGCGACAGAATCCCGACTATCCCGCTGACAGCGAGCACGATATTCTCAAAAAGGTGGTTATGTACGACGGTTGCTGCCGACAGACTTCCGGCAAGTACCAGAGCCGGAAAAAGGAGACAATGTATGGCGCAAATCGTTGAAGCTGAAAAGCCGACCATGTCAAGGCTAACGCGCCTGAAGAACTTACTTAATGCAACCATGTTGCAAATATAGAACAGGCCGGCTAACCAGCAACATGGGCGACTGCTTTCATTAAAAATTCTTTTCATCGCCCGAAGTGGCCGGTTAAAGAATTAATGCAGGCAACCGCAAAAATACCCGTGTTAATATTTCATTATTAGGCCTGAGCCGCTTAATTAGCAAGTGCAAACAAAACCCTCCCCAGTATGAAGAAAAGAAGAGCTACGGCGGTCTGGAACGGTTCAGGAAAAGACGGAAAAGGTCACGTAACTACCCAGAGTTCGACACTGAATCAAACACAATACTCTTTTAAATCACGATTTGAAGAAGGCACTGGTACGAATCCCGAAGAACTCATTGCTGCGGCCCACGCGGGATGCTATGCAATGAAACTAAGTTTCGTGCTAAATGAAGCCGGCTTCACTGCTGACGAACTTGATGTTGAATGTGTCGTCACCCTTGAAGATTCCATTACGGTTTCCGAACTTACGCTCAAAGCCAAAGTTCCGGGCATAACCAAGGAGAAATTTGAGGAGTGCGCGAACGACGCAAAAGATAATTGCCCCATTTCCAAATCGCTGACAGCCAGTATAAAACTGAATGCGACTTTGCTTTAGAAGTTTTGGGAATTGTTAAACAACTATAGGAAAAGAGCAGCTCTCGAGCTGCTCTTTCTGTTTTTTGTGAACCCTGTTGCTCTGCTTATTTCGGTACGACTACCGCATCCAAAAGGATAAAATTGACGTGGTCAACGTCGTCGGCATTCAGCTTCAGCTTTCCTTTAACCGTTACGAGGTCATCAACCTGAAACTTGGGCGGGCTTTTGGCAAAATTCACTTCAGCCACAGATTCGGGCCCACCGCCGCCGCAAAAGAAGCATTGACTCATCGGATATTTTGAAAGAATGATGTATGCGCCGTCCTCCGGTGCAAAGGGAACATAAAATCCCTGGAGTGTGATTTCCTTTCCGTTCAACGCCTTCAATTCATCCGGAAAGGTTGGGTAAAAGAGGTATTCACCCAGTTTTTCGTAATATTTTGGATCAAACTTGGTCTTCGCAAAAATGGTCCAGGTATCTGTTTTCTGTGCAAAAACTCCGATGAACCCGAAGAGTAAGACAACTGATAAAGCAATTTTTTTCATAATCTCCTTTTAATCATGCATTTCCCGCAAGCACACGGCTAATATCAGTGCGATACGCCTGAATCGCCGGTATAATAGCGCACGCCAGTCCCAATAACAAACTTGCCGCCAAAATTATCCATTCCCCGGCATAGAAAACAAGACCGCTTACCCCTGCCTTTTCCACCTGTGGAATAAAAGCCGTCATTAATATCACGGCGCCATGCGCAAGAATCAGGCCGGCAACGCTTCCAAGCAGCGTTAGCAGACCACCTTCCAGTAATATTGAAACTACGATCCGCTTGCGGCTTGCGCCCATGGAACGCAGAATTGCCAAATCATAACGTCTCTCCTTCAGCGAGTTATACAGCGCGATAAAAATACTCAACCCTGAAATGACGATCAGGATGTAAGCAAACGCCATAAGAATATCCACGCCAACACCGAGAATTGAAAAGAGTCGTGCTGTTTCGAACGCAGGCGACGCTGCCTGCAGATTGCTACCGGTATTGATCTGACGCGGCAACTGAATCGCACCCATGGGCGACCGGTATTTTATCAAAAGCGCGGTGAGTTCCAGCGTCGTGTCGGCAGCATCTGCCGATGGCACCAGCCGCGAATGCTCGTGCGAATCAGCATTTTCATGCGTATGGTCTTCATCGTGATGTGAATGATCGTGGTCGACTTCATGAGCATCCTCCTCATGTTCTTCGTGATCTTCTTCGTCAGACTCGTCATGCATTTTCCATACGCTCTCCACGCTCGTAAGGATCAGGTTGTCGAGCACAGTATACGTTGGTTTCATTATTCCCGTCACAACGTATTGATGTTCATTATGCGCATGCCCGCCGGCAGTCAGACCGTGATTGCTCGCAAAGCGGTCCCCTATTTTTAATCCCGACATCTCCTTAACGGTTGCGCCGATAGTCACTTCAAGTGGTTTGGTAAACCACGAACCATTTGCAAGCTCACCTTCGTAAAGCGAGGCGTAGGATTCGTTGGTTCCTACAATTCTGTAACCGGCATAGCTGTCACCCAACGCCAGGGGAATAGCGCTTTTAACAAGGCGATGTCGTGCGATACGGTCGGCTTCTTTCAGCGAAATGTTTCCCGTCGGAAAATCAATATGAAAGATGTTGCACAGGATCAGCTGCATGGGACTTCCCTTAGCACCCACCACGAGATCAATACCGCGTGCGTTTGTTTCAATTTTCTGCTCAAGCTGATTATTGACAATGAGCAGGATGGTAATGACCGCGATACCAAGTGACAAGAGCAGGATGTTGATCGTTGTATTCAACGGCCTTGCCAGCAGATAATTCCAAACCAGTTTGAAAATATTCATATTGACGTATTGGTTTGAATCGTCGGCAAAACAATTCTGTTTTGAATCTTGTCTTTTAGTCGCTGATCGTGGGTTGCAACCACAAGCGTACTTTGATTTTGTTCCGCGGCATCCATCAGCGTATGAATAACGCGATCGCAGTTTCTGTCGTCCAGCGCAGACGTTGGTTCGTCGGCAAAAAGGATAGCGGGTTTGTTGAGCACGGCTCGTGCAATAGCAACGCGTTGCGCCTGCCCCTGACTGAGTTCGGTGACCCGGCTGCGGCGTTTTTCAGCCAGCCCCAGGCTTTCGAGCACTTCACTTACGCGTTCCGGGCGTTGCGGCAATCCCGCAAGATAAGGTGCCATCAACAGGTTCTTTTCAACGTTTAACGCATTGATCAAATGGTTTCTTTGAAAGACAAACCCGACATGCTGCGATCTGAAATGATCCAGCGCCGACTCCGTAAGGCTTGACAATTCTGTTCCATCTACCACGACAGATCCCGAATACTTTCGGAGGAGTCCGCCAAGTATGTGAAGCAAAGTAGTCTTGCCGCTTCCGGACTCGCCCAGAAGCAGAATATGTTCACCCTTCCCGACATTAAAGTCGGGAAACGTCAGTGACGCGGCTGATGAATACCCAAACGACAAACCGGAGACACGAATCATAATCTTGTTACCTGGGGCGCAAAATAAGAAACCCGGTGAGAATAAAAAGGACGGACGGGCGGAACCCTGTTTTTATGTTTGGAGCGGTACCTGGTCAGTGCATTCGATCACCGCGAACTTCCATGGTTTTCAGAATTTCCGCCTCCTGTTGAAGAAGTTCCCGCCAGCGATGCATAACATCGTCCTCCGGAAGGAAACGTTTAGCCAGATTGAGGAACGTTTTGTAATGCCCTGCTTCGGAGACCATTAATTCATAATAAAACAGCGCAAGCGCCTGATCGGGAATATTCTTCCAAAGGATTTTGAAACGTTCACAACTTCGCGCTTCGATCAACGCATTAAGCAACAGACGCTCGACAAGTTGTTGAACCCTGCTCCCGCCTTTCTTTATCGCGGATTGCAACCTCTCTACGTATTCATCCTTACGTTGACGTTTGAGTGTATAGCCGCGCTTTTTCAATTCGTCCAGCACACGTTCGAAATGACTCCACTCTTCGGCAACAATCGGCGTGAGTTCATCGACAATCGCCTCCATTTCAGGATAGGCGACAATCAAAGAAATACACGATGACGCAGCCTTCTGCTCGCAATACGCGTGATCAACGAGTATGTCTTCAATATTTTTCTCAGCGATATTGACCCATCGCGGATCAGTAGGCAGCTCCAGTCCCAGTGTGAATTTATCCTTCGCTTCCATATCAATCATAAAAAGACCAGTCAAAACCAAAGTCGAACGTGTTGCGTTGTCCGGGATAAAACGGCGTCGGGAAGTAGCCTTTGCCATCGATCATCTGAAGCAGGTTATTCAACCGGAAGAATACTCTTCCGCGTTTTATCTTCGCGTTGAAGAAAACGTCGATTACAGGAAACGACGGCGTCTTAAACCTGCCTTCAAACCCGGGCTGCATGAACGGTGTGTTCAGGTCTTCAGGATTTCCCTGAATGTAATACTGCTGTATCGCTGCATCATACGCCATGGCGTAGTAAGGTGACTTCCAATGAACATCAACACCTCCATGCATATCGAGGTTTCCGTTGAAGAAAATGTTCTCATAAGACAGCTGTGCATTAACGAAAAGCTCAGGTAGTGAAAGCGCATCTTCAGACTCCTGGAGAACACGCGTATAAATTCCAAACGTGCGAAGATGAATATGCCGCAGCATCGTGAGATTGAATCGAAGCATCGGTGAAGCTATAACCTGATCACTCGCCGCCTGAAAGGGCACTACATCTGACTGGTTGGCGTTCTCCGGTGTAAAACTTCCCAATCGTTCGCCTTCAAAGCGCGTTGTTTTAAAGAAAACGTAGTTTCCAATTCGGGTAAACGTAATACCGGGTGAAATCGAAATCACCTTCGACTTATAATGCAAAGACCCGCTGAGCCGCGTCGCGTTTATCTTGCTGAAGTCGTTTAACCAGAAATCGTTATTGCTTCGGTAATACTGTGTAAGAAATGAAGGTTCGTACTGTATCTGTTGCACCGAGGCTTCAACCCACTTGCTCCGCAGATCTCCCTGAATGCGATAATTTCCATTTTGCATAAATTCAACCCAACCCATTACCGAAACAAGTGAGTCGATATTTAATCCGATGCGACCACCCAGATAACTTTCGGTTCCCGTTCTGCGACTTAGCGTCTGATCCGTAAGCAACGTATCGTACCTGTAGTTCATTGTGTAACGGCGTATCGCATAATAGCCGTTGTAATACATCTTTAGTAACGAACCTTTTACACCGGCCTCGTTTCTGAAACTTGTGAACTTGTTATAATCGTTAGTCGTGTCATTTTGAAGTTCGAAATAATCGAAGTATGCACCCTCGCGTGCCGGAAAGTCGAAGAAGCTGTTGGCCTGACGATAACGATCAAGTTTGTGGTACACCTGCAAGCCGCTGCCCAGCGAATACTGATGATACAGGTGAACATTCATACGAAGTTCCTTACTGTTCGCGCTGGTCAGACGTGGCAGTGCATTCGCATCAAAATAATCTTCGTACTCGAATAGTCCGCCGGCATCTGTGCGGATACCACCGTTTTCAGAAACCTCATGGTTCTGCCGCTGGAAATTTGCAAACAACCGGTACGTGCTGTCCTTCGTCTGATACGTGGTGAAGAAATCATAGTACTGACTTCTTACAATTCGGTCTCCCTTACCAATACGCGAGACCTGTTTATCAATAAACATTCCCCGGTACGTGAGACCGAAATTCCAGTTGGGTGAAATATTTCTGCTATAGGTCGCGCGGGTGATGGACCGGCCGCGTCCGCCGAGGATAACATACATGTTAGAGTACGGCGACTTCGTATCCCAGTAACGGATGCGTTCGCGCTCCCAATAAGGATCGATGCCATTAAACCCGGGCCGGGCACCGATCACATCAGGCAATTGCAGGTATATCGGGTTCATCGGTGTTCCTACCGTTCCCAGATGCTGATACAGATTATCCCGTCGTTCGGCTTCATCAAATTTGTGAAAGTCGCGAATGGTGGTATCGACCTCGCGTAACGTGAAACGGTTGAAAAAGATGTCCTCTTCAAAATAGTATTTTGAGGTGCGAGGACCGTAGATCTGTTTGGTAGTATCGTCAATAACCCTTGATCCCCTCCGCGGAGCATCTTCCCGCTCGTCCTGTGCAACGAGGCTAAATGCCTGGAGGAAAATCACCGCTACCAGTATCCATCTGAATTTCTGCACGCGCAAAAATAAACGGTTGCTCATGCATTCATATTTGAAAGTGCCTAATTTTTCCAAACCTCCTGATTCACATGGTTGCTGATCATCTCTTCAAATTCGCCTTCCTCCTTCAAAAACTGAACCGCAATTGGGATATAGTGGAATGGAATTTCCTTCAGATAGCTGTCAAACGCGGGATTATCCAGTTTGACCATATCCTTTTCAGTTGTTATCACCGTTGCGTGCGGAAATTCCCGAACTGCGGCTGCAATTCGTTCAAGATCACTTACAGTATACTCGTGGTGATCGCGGAAATCCAAATGGCGGGCAAGTTTGTAATGCCCCGAAATATAGCTGACGAGCGGTGCCGCGTTGGCAATGCCCGTCACGAGAACAACAGTGTCTGAAACAGGAACCGACGTACCTCTCAAGGGTACCGGCGACCCGTAACTCAGCGTACTGAAGAAGACGGGGCAGGAAGCGAATTCGCGAATCGATTTTTCAATCGTCATGATTTCTTCTTCACCGATGTCAGCAGGGCATTTTGTAACAACAACGAGGTCTGCACGCGAGGCATTGTGTTTCGATTCGCGAAGCCGTCCTGCGGGAAGAAGTACGTCGTCATAAAACGGTCGCGTGTAGTCGCACAACAGAATATTCAAAGAAGCTTTCACCCGTCTGTGTTGGTATGCATCATCCAATATGATCACTTCGGCGTCGCTCTCCTGCAACAGCAACGGAATCGCCATTGCACGTTCTTCGCCCACGGCAACCGTTACATGAGAACCGAACTTCCGATAAAACTGAAAGGGTTCATCCCCTATCGTTGCAGCGTTGTCGTTGGAACCCGCTATGCGGAAGCCTTTTGTTTTGCGACCGTATCCGCGGCTGAGAGGTGCCACCCTGGCGGGAGGCGTCAACAGATGAATCAGATACTCCACCAAAGGCGTTTTACCGGTGCCTCCAACGGTTAGATTACCCACTGAAATCACGGGGACACTAAACGACGCTGCGGGCTTAAGGCCACGATCATAAAGCGCGTTTCTGATTCCGGTTATCCAGCCGTACAGCACCGAAAACGGAAACAATAAGGTTTTTAGAAACATAGCGGAAGTTTCGCAGGCAAATTTCTATTTTCAAACGCGCTTTGCAAACCAGTATATATCTTTAACTGAAACCGACACAATAATCCCAGATGCCTGAACAGAGTCTGACCGTACGGGAAATCATTCGTCACCTTGAACAATGGGCGCCGCCCCAATACCAGGAGTCTTACGACAATTCAGGATTGCTTACCGGAAGTCCGGACATGGCGGTTACCGGTGTGCTGATAACGTTGGATTGCCTGGAAAGCGTTGTTGATGAGGCTGTTGAGAAGAAGGCCAACCTGATTATCGCACACCATCCGATCATCTTCAAGGGGTTGCCAAAACTCACAGGATCAACTTATGTTGAGCGGACGATCATCAAAGCCATCCGCAGCGGAATAGCGATATACGCGATACACACCAATCTTGACAACGTGGCTTCAGGTGTAAACCGTAAGATTTGCCAGCGGTTGGGACTGATCAATACACGTGTTTTGGCACCAAAACGGCAAACACTGGGCAAACTCGTCACTTTTATTCCTTCCACACACACCGAAGAGGTGTTGAATGCTCTTCACGAAGCAGGGGCCGGGAACATTGGAAATTATGCGAATTGCAGCTTTCGTGTAGATGGAACCGGGACGTTTAAGCCCCTCGAAGGAGCCGACCCTTTTCTGGGAAAGGAGAACGAGCAGGAGTATGTCAATGAAACCCGCGTCGAATTGATATTCCCGGTGGTTGACGAAGGGAAGATCCTTGCAGCACTCAGGGCTTCACATCCTTATGAGGAAATTGCCTACTACATTTCAGTTTTAACTAATGAGAATCAGGAAGTTGGATCTGGAATGATTGGAGAACTACCAGACGGGGTGGAACCAATGGCGTTTCTGGAAAGTTTAAAAAATAGTATGGAAGCGAAAGTGGTACGGTATACCCGGCCGCCCGATCATCTGATAAAGAACGTTGCAGTTTGCGGAGGCGCAGGGAGTTTTCTTTTGAAAAAGGCCATCCAGGCCGGCGCAGATGCCTATGTATCAGCAGATTTCAAGTATCATGAATTCTTCGATGCTGATGGAAAAATCATGGTTGCGGACATCGGCCACTACGAAACGGAGGTTTTCACTAAAGAGCTCATCAGAGCGGTTTTAATGAAAAAATTTCCTACTTTTGCGATCAATTTTTCTGAATCCGTCACAAATCCAATAAGCTACATATAACGAATGGAAAATCAATCAGTTGCGCAGAAGCTTGAAGCGCTCGTCAAACTTCAGTCCATCGACAGCAAACTAGACGAATTGAAGAAACTAAGGGGTGACCTGCCGGACGAAGTTCAGGTTCTTGCTGATGAAATCGAAGGATATAATACCCGCCTTGCCCGTTATGAGTCAGAACTCAAGGAAATCGAAGAAGGAAACAAGAAATACAAGGAAGGTATCAAAGAGGCTGAGAAGCTGATCAAGAAGTACGGTGAGCAGCAGAAAAACGTGAGAAACAACCGCGAATTCGACGCAATCACCAAGGAAATCGAACTCCAGGAACTTGAGATCCAGTTGTGCGAAAAGAAAATCAAGGAAGGAAAAGACAGTATTCAGAGCAAAAAAGACGAAATTGAAAAGACGAATCAGCTCATCAGTGATCGCGGCGAACACCTGGACCTGAAGAAGAAAGAACTTGACGATATCCTCGCAGAAAGCCACGAAGAAGAAAAACGTCTGCTCGCCGAGCGCGAAAAAGCCGCTCAGAAAATTGAAGATAAACTGTACAAATATTATGAGCGCCTTCGCAGCAGCCTCTCTAACGGGCTGGCTGTTGTGCGTGTGGTTCGCGGTGCGGCTGAAGGATGTAACATCGTTATCCCTCCTCAGAAGATCGCTGAAATCCGTGAGAAGAAGAAAATCGTTATCGACGAGCACTCAGGGCGTATCCTTGCCGACGTTGACATGGACAGCCTCGATGAGGGCGACAAACCCAAGTCAGCAAAGACTCCCGTCACAACGACGTCACGCAGAAAGAAAGTTGAATAGCAGGTTTAACGTATTAGCGAAAAAGGCAATCCATATGGCTTGCCTTTTTTTGTTCCTGCCCGCAGTATTGATCGCGCAACGCTTCGACTTCGACACGCGAACGCGCGATGCCTATGAACGCGTTCTTAACCTGGAATTCGAATCCGCCCGTAACCTTATCCCCAATCCGCAAACCCCGCAGGAACTATACGTGGTCTCTCTTTCGGAAGCACTTGAACTGCTCATCACGGAAAACCCGCGAAACTTTTCTGCATACGAAACTGCATTCGAAAAGCGCACCTCGCGAAAAACAAGAAAAGACAACGTCGATGATGTTGCCCTTCTCGCCGAACTCAATTTGCAATGGGCGTTTGTCTACCTCAAGTTTGGCAAAGAACTCGATGCGGCACTCCGAATTCGCCAGGCTTACCTCAACGCTCAGGATATACAAAAACGGTTTCCGGATTACGAACCCATCCTCAAAACAGCCGGACTCCTGAATGTAATGATTGGCTCTGTACCTGATAAGTATAACTGGATACTCGGACTGCTGGGTATGGAGGGATCGGTGACGACCGGACTGACACAACTAAAAAAACTCGGCGCAACTAATCACACTTTCGCTTTTGAGAGCACGCTTTGGCACGCGTTTACAACAGGCTTCATGCTTCAGCAGCCCGGAGACGCAATCATGGAGATGGAATACGTACTTACGATTCGTCCTGACAACCCGCTCGCACTTTTTATGATGGCCAACTTCCACATGAAAAACGGTTCAAGTGAAGACGCTTTGCGATATCTCCGCCCCGAACTGGCATCAGCGATCATCTACACGAGCTACCTCCGTGGCGAAGTTTTTCTGCACAAGGCCGCGTACCCACAGGCAATTCAAGAATACTCAACCTTCCTGCAGCATTTTCGCGGCCAAAACTACATTAAGGATGCCCATTACAAGATCGGACTGTGTTACTGGCTTGACGGCAAACAGGAAGAGGCAATTATTTCATTCAGAGAAGCGGAAGCTAACGGGAAAGAACTGACGGAAGCAGACAAACACGCGGCAAAGAATCTGGCGTCATCTGAGTTGCCGTCTATACCACTCACCCGTGCACGTTTCTTCACAGACGGCGGATACTATAAGGAGGCGGAGGATATATTCAACTCACTTGATCCCGCGTCGCTACGCCTGAAGAAACACCAGGCAGAATACTACTACCGCAAGGCAAGGTTGTACCATAAGATTGCGCGTACTGAAGAAGCGCGGGAAAACTATTTAAGGACAATTACGATGACCGCCGACGAGGAGTGGTATTTCGCTCCGAACTCATGTCTGCAACTTGGCTATATGGCGACTGCGGAAGGCCAGGCAACAGAAGCGCGTCGGTATTTTGAAAAAGCCCTTTCTTACAAAAGGCACGAATACAAAAACAGTATCGATAGCAAGGCGCGATCAGCACTTGCTCAACTGAAAGACCTCAAATGACGTACGTCGTTGAACCTGGCTACGGTAAACATCGACCCGGTGTGATGCAGTTCGTAAAGACAAAGATTTTCGTGCTCAAACATGTCCATGCTTCTCAGTGGATAGTTAAGCAGGTAACATAATATGATCCGGATCGCCCTGCCGTGCATACATATTAACACGGTCTTTTCGTCGGTATGACTCATGATATGGTCAACAGCCGGCTTGAGCCGACTTACTACATCCTCGGGGCTCTCTCCCCTTTCGATCTTAAGGCCCGTATTGCCAAGCTGCCACTGCCTGATCATGTAGTGGTAATACTCATCTTCCTCCGGTGTGATCCGCTGACCTTCCTTTGTTCCCCAACTTATTTCGTTCAGGCCGGCGAGATGTTCAACGGGAATACCCATATCCACAAATTGCTGAACCGTCTGTTGGCTGCGTTTAAGTGCAGATGTGTAGATTTTATCGAATGGAACGTCGCGGTATTTATCAAAAAAAGCCGCGGCCTGAGCGCGCCCTTTCTCGTTGAGATCAGTATCCACACCGCTTCCCTGGACAATATTCTTCAGGTTGTAGTCGGTTTGCCCATGCCTGATCAAATAGATTTTTTTGATGCTCAATTTTGACTTATTTTGCCGCAGTTCGTGGCCATAACGGATTCCTCCTTAGTGTACACGGGAGGGCCTGAATGGCCGGCGCAAAAATAGAAAAATTGTTCACAGCCACTAGCCGGAATCCGGCTCATTTCAGATGAATATTTTCAAACCCGGCGTATCGATTGATTTCCTTAACGAACTCTCCAAACGCACGCTGGCCGAACATCTTGGCATGGAATTCACCGTCATCGGCGACGATTTCCTCCAGGCTCGCATGCCCGTGGATTCGCGGACACACCAACCCTTCGGGTTACTTCATGGCGGGGCTTCAGTAGCGCTTGCCGAAACGTTGGGAAGTGTAGCCGCTACGTTATGTGTGGACCCGGAACAACAATTCTGCGTAGGACTCGAAATTAATGCTAATCATATCAGAGGTGTTCGATCAGGTTATGTCACCGGAACCGCAAAACCCCTGCACATTGGTAAGAAGACGCACGTGTGGGAAATCCGGATCACAGACGAACAAAATGAACTCGTATGTGTTAGCAGAATAACAATGGCGGTGCTGGACAAAAAAAAGTGATGGAAGAGATGCATGATGTTAAGAATTTCTCGTTAAACACCGTTTCCGATAAACAGGTACTGGATTACTTATTCAATTACACACTCACGAATGGTTGCGCACTTGCGGCGTGGAGTCTCCCCGAAGACGACAGTCTGCAGGTGATTGTGTCGCGTCAGGCCGTTGCTGCGCAGGATACCCCCATCGAGGAGATGTCTGCCGGTTTTCTTTTCGCCCCGTTTGACCGCAGCCGCGGCGCACTCTTCTTCCCCGCCGATCATTTCTTCCGCTTTCGCGACGGCAAAATCGAGAAGTCAGCACACCCCGCGGAACAGGACAGCCTGGAATGGCTTGAGGAGAACTGGTCGGCTGCCGAAGCGACATCAAAACAACGCACATCGTTCCCGGATAAAACAGTTACTTCTTCAGCGCGCGAACACTATCTGAAACTTGTTGAAGATGGCCTCACTGAAATTGAAGCGGGGTCCTTCGAAAAAGTGGTACCATCGCGATGTAAGTCAGTCGACCTTAACCCCGACTTCAGCATTCCAGATGCGTTTCTCAAATTGCGGAAGGTCTATCCCGAAGCATTCATTTCCCTGACAACATCACCTCAATCCGGAACGTGGATGGGAGCATCTCCCGAAGATCTCGTGCGCGTGCTGGACAAAACGATTTTCAAGACTGTCGCGCTTGCTGGAACTCAACCGTACCGGGAAGGGCAAAACCTCCGTGACGTGTCGTGGACACAAAAGGAAATTGAAGAACAGGCACTCGTCGAACGCTACATCATCAGCTGCTTCAAAAAGATAAGACTTCGTGAGTATGAAGAGCACGGACCGAAGACGGCTGTCGCGGGTAATCTCATGCATCTCAGAAGTGAATTCACCGTGAACATGAAGGAAACCAATTTCCCGCAGCTGGGATCCGTGATGTTACAACTACTGCACCCGACATCTGCGGTTTGCGGAATGCCGCTGGCACCCGCTCTTGATTTTCTGAAGTCCCGCGAAGGCTATGATCGCGAATTTTATTCAGGGTACCTCGGCCCCGTTAACATTGACAACGCCATCAATCTCTTCGTGAACTTGCGTTGTATGCAGCTCACCCGGAACAAAGCGGTAATGTATGCCGGCGCAGGAGTGACTATTGATTCTGTTCCCGAGAAGGAATGGGAAGAAACGGAAATGAAGATGAATACCCTGCTCTCGGTTATTGATAACCACGTGAAATGAACCCCTTTCAGCCAATTTATGACATCGCTCCTCTTTGTGCCGCACGCGGACTTCATTACGCAGTCCTTTGCCCGGGATCAAGATGCGCGCCGCTGACACTTGCCTTTACACGGCATAAGGATATTCATTCACGAACATTCAGCGACGAACGAAGCGCCGCGTTTATCGCACTCGGTATTGCCCAACGAACCAAGGCGCCATCGATCCTCGTGTGTACCTCAGGCAGCGCTGCCTATAACTTCGCACCCGCTGTTGCCGAAGCGTTCTTCAGTGAAACGCCCATGCTGATTTTCACCGCGGATCGCCCGGTGGAATGGATTGGACAACACGACGGGCAAACACTGCATCAGCCCGAGGTTTTCGGCAAGCACGTGAAGAAAAGTTTCAACCTTCCGGCAGATTACTTTCACCCCGACAGTGTCTGGGCTATTAACCGGATCGTTAACGAAGCTGTCAATCTTTCGATTCAGGAACCTGCCGGTCCCGTTCATATCAACGCTCCGTTTAGGGAACCGCTCTATCCGAAGGCGTCCGATCAGGTTTCATTCAGCAACACGATTCGAACCGTCGAACAACTGCCGCCGGCGTATCAGTTGGATGCAGTTCAAAAAGAATTTCTGAGCGAAAATCTGTTTCGCTTTAACAAAGTCCTCGTTGTAGCCGGACAGACAGACGCTGACCCCAGACTGCGCACTGCGTTGCAGGCATTTTCGGATGCACATCAGATTCCGGTTGTCGGCGACATCATCTCAAATTTCCATCCCCTTGAAAATGTAATTCGCTACAGCGACATGTTTCTGGCGTCGGCGCCGGAGGCTATTCGCGAATCACTGCAACCAGACCTGCTAATCACCTTCGGGAAATCGGTTATCTCAAAACAACTGAAACTGTTCCTGAGAAAATACAAGCCCACCGAACACTGGCACATACAGGCCGGTGGTGCCGTGGCGGACACGTTTCAGGGCGTGACACACGTCATAA
>JAEZDW010000449.1 GCA_023417955.1 Bacteroidota bacterium | reverse complement strand
ATCTAAGACCCCTCTCTATGCGTTTTTGTGCCTTTTTCATCGTTTTCCTCGCTCCGGTAATCGCATCCGCCCAAGCTATGACGCCGTACAAATCCCTCAACAACTTCCCGGCTTACGCTAACCAGTCCGCGGAGGAGTTGTTCGCATTGTTTTCCTCAATTACAAAATATTACCCGGAAGCCAAACCGAGCCAGTCGTTTCGGGTCGCGCGATTCAAGTGCCCCGTTGATGCGGAGGATTATTATCTGAAAACGGCGCGCGAACAACAGGCTGGTCTCGGGAATTCGAAAGCACGCGTGATGGACGCATTCGAGGCATTGGTAGCCGCGGCAAACGAACTCGACAAAAAGTGTAAGTCACTCGACACCTATCATCAACTCGAAGATTACAAGAAGGACGAATTTGCAGCCGGGCGGAACATGGTTTTGGAAATGATTCCGTTGTACCGGAAGTATCAGGAAAGGCAGGATGCATTTGAGGCCGAACTGCACGCAGCGCGAAATCGTCTTTTCCCATCAGCACACGCTTATGATGGACCACTCCAGGCAATGATCGGACAAATCCATCGAGAGAAGAAGTTTCTGGACAATCTTTCTTATAACATTGAGGAGTCAATTCATACGGGCTGGTCAGCCGAAGCATTTGAACGCGCCATACTGGAAGCCGACGCGGAAATAAAGAAACTTGAAGCGGTCAAAATCTCATTCAAATATCCGGCGTCAAGTCAGTGGCCCGCGATAATTGAAGGAATGAAATCAATGCTTGATATTAAACGACGCGCCATCGATAGATACAATCACGAAGCGCGCCAGTCTGATCGTCATGCCAATGGTGTTTATCTTGAATTGATTAATTATTACAACGGTGTACTTGTGGCGCACTACAATGTCCTTCTCGATTATGCAGCGAATGATGGCTACCATGGCGTAAAAGCAATTCGTTATGTTCCGCGACCCGACAAAAAAGAAACACCACAACGCGAAGAAATCAAAGTAGTACCATTTACTGATGCAACAGTTGCACTACCGGCAATTGCAAAGAAGAACGCTCCAATTACGCCCGGCGTTTTCGCCGCATTGGAAAATTACGTCTCGTATATTAATGAATCCTACCGCCAGGTATCGCGAATGCACAACGTAATTCGCAACCTGAGCTCAAGCGCTTCTTACTATGCGCCGCTAACGTCTTTCGCAGGGAAGGGAGGAATCCATTTCCGACATGAAGGCTTTAACATTCCGGTTTCTTTTCATCAAAAAGCGGTGGCGGACAGTCGCGCGTTAAGTCCCGAACACGCAAACGTTCTTAACCAAAAAGCAGACGTAATACTTGGTATCCTGAAAGAGATCGATCAGATTTGTCTTGCACTTGAGCAGGAAATTGAAACAAAGTCTTATGAACGCGATGCATGCCGGCAAATATATATGCGACTCGAACGACTCAAGTTTCTCTACGAAACCTGGGATGAAAGAAAAGAACAACTTCACGACGACCTCCAAAAGATATTTGACTCTTATACACATCCTTCCGACCGTCAGTCGTGGGTGAAATCGGGACAGGCCTTAAGAACGTTGGCTGATACCGATAGAATTGCGTTGTTCGATGCAAAACGTTTTTACCGCGACGGTGCATCGAAGAAACCGGTGACGGACAATATTGACCGCCTCGTTCGTGAGGTTCTTACCGATGAGTTTGAAAATATGAAGGGGATCGAAAAATATGGGAGAAGCAACGGCAGGTGTCCCTACACCCCTTATGAGGATTTACCTAAATCATCACGGTCTCTAAGCGAAGCGTTAAATGAATTAAAGCCACCGTCAACGCGCTCCTCAAATCATCCGTACCACAGTATGGTTTATCATTACAACGACGTGGTTCGTTACTTCAACAAGTTCTCGGAGCTTTCGCAGACTCCTTTGTTAAAAGCGGTTTATCAGCCGGAGTTGTTTGAAATAACGTATCCGAAGTCTGCAACACCATCAACGGATCCTCAGCCGATTGTGTCGACGACGGAAAGCCCCCGTGCACAGCAGCAGACTACGCAATCGGTGCCCGACGAGAAGGTTTCAAAACCAGCGCAGCCCAGTACAACCAAAGACGTTCGCATTATTCGTGACACGGTCTACATTGAAAGAAGGGACACGGTCTACGTGCACGAATCCGGTGAAGACCTTCGGTCGATGGAAGGATATGCGACGAATAACCTCGTTCTCCTGCTTGATGTATCCGGAAGTATGAACGCCCCCGAGAAGCTTCCGCTGTTGAAGAAGTCGGTACTAAACCTGCTTTCGATGATGCGTGAAGAGGACGAAATCTCTATCGTTGTGTTTTCCGGAAAACCAAACATCTTGCTGAAACCATCATCGTTCAAGCAGGAGGAAAAGATTCGCAAAGCAATTGCTTCGCTCAAACCTTCCGGGAAAACCGATGCGAATGCAGGCCTTAAGCTGGCCTACAAAGTCGCCAACGACAACTATAAACGCGGCGGAAACAATCGGATTATACTTGCCACCGACGGACAGTTCAATCTCGGTGACGATAGTCGGAAACTAATTGCTGACTTTTCCCGCGAAGACATTTACCTCTCCGTTTTCAATTTTGGAAAGGCTGCATCTGCGGCGGAAAGTCTCCGTCAACTTGCCGGAACCGGACATGGTACGTATCAGTATATCTCGTCCGACAACGTGGAACTGCAGCTCATCCGGGAAGTGAAGGCGAAACGCAAAAACTAGCAGGCGTTATTCTGCAAGTTTAAAGTTGCGTAACGCATCATTAATTAAGGCGAGTTCTTCGTCGCTGAGCACAAAGTCAAGTGACGCGACGTTCTCCCTTACTTGTTTCTCATTTCGTGCACCAGCTAAGACGCAATGCATCGCAGGTTGCCGCGCTGTCCAGTTGATGACAACCTGGGCAATTGTAGCGTTATGACCGGCTGCAACAGGTTTGATTTTTTCGAGAAGTACATTGGTACGCGCGATATTTTCAGGCGTGTAGAAACGGTTCCCTTCACGACTATCGCCATCACTAAACTTGTGATCGCTTCTGATTTTTCCAGTAAGCAATCCGCGCTGCATCGGACTATACGGGAGGATGCTCATTCCAAAGTCAAGGGCCTGCGGTACAACGTCTTGTTCAATTCCTCTGTTGATCATGCTGTACGGCACCTGATTCGAGACGATCTCCAGCGTCTTACGGGCTTCTTTAACCTGGTCTGCGCTGTAGTTGCAAACACCTGCGGCCCGAACCTTACCCGCCCTGATCAATTCAGCAACGGTCTCCATCGTCTCTGCGATTGGTGTAGTTGAATCCGGCCAGTGAATTTGAAGCAGATCGACGTAATCCATTTGCAGCCGGCGCAAGCTATCATCGATTTCTTTCAACACGCGTTTGCGGGAAGCCCATTTGTATATTTTGATCGGATTACCACTATTGTCTTTTGTATCGAAGTAGAATTCTCCGTCTGGTGATTCCCAATTGAGGCCGTATTTTGTCAGGATTTGATATTTGTCGCGTGCGATACCACGCAGTGCTTTTCCCACAATTTCTTCGCTTCGCCCGAATCCATATACGGGCGCTGTATCAATAGTTGTCATGCCCTGATCAAGTGAAGCATGCAGTGCTTTGATGGCGTCAGATTCTTCGGCACCTCCCCACATCCATCCCCCTATTGCCCACGCGCCGAAAGCGAGGGGTGTGACTTTTACGTCTGATGTTCCAAGAGTTCGCTTTTGCATTTGTGTTGATTGATGATACGGCGGCAAATAAAGTAACGCAATGCACGATAAACAAGTGCGGACGACATCGACGGCGAAAATCTGTTTCTGAAAAGAGCGTTCAGATCACATGAAGATTACATACCCATCATCACGAATGCGCCCCAATAATAGGGATCTTTGTACTTGGCGATCAGCTGCAATTGGGCTGCCTTGAACGCTTTTTGTTTGTTGCCAAGCTTCACCCAGTTCGAATAGAAGGACGTCATGAGTTGTTGCGTCGCGGCATCATCGACTTTCCAGAGACTCATGATTAGTGCATCGGCGCCTGCCACCAGGAATGCGCGCTGCAAACCGTAAACTCCTTCGCCGGATTTGATGTCGCCAAGTCCCGTCTCGCATGCGCTTAACAGCACGAGGTCCGTTCCTTCAAGGTTCAGGTTCATTGCTTCGTATGCAGTAAGCACGCCATTGTCGTTGCTCTCAAGATCTGGTGAACGTTTCCCGCTTATTGTCGGTGCGGCACCTGCGAGCATAAGCCCCGAGCGCAACAACGGATTGTTATTTGCGTTGTCAAGATGAACGCCGAATGCTGAACCCGCGCTCTCTACATCTTCGAGGAAGTAACCATGTGTTGCGATGTGAACCAGCGATGGCGCCTTAATCGATTTGAGATTCTTTTCCGTGGCATTAGCCTGCATATACTGCGTGGTTGCATAACTCGCCGCCTTGAGTATTTTGGCTACACTTTCAATTTCTGTTTTTGTTCCCGGTAATGCGCTCAGCTCAGAGCCGCCATAGTCGGGAAAGCCAACCAATGTTGCCGTCTTTTTTACCGTTCTGGATTTTCGACTCTTCAATTGAAGTACATCCTTGCTGTTGCCAACGATTACAATATCATAACGGTTAATAACAAAATCCCCATCTGTTTTTTTCAGTGTGTTAACATTGATCTGGTTATATACGCCGTCAGGTGAAAGATAAATCAGTTTCTTTCCCTTCAACTCTGGCTCTATGCGCCCCCAGTATTGTTCATATGAGTGCTCGTCTGCGATGCGCTGCTGGACCATATTGCGATAGTATTTCGCATAGCGCGTTTCCATTTGCTGACCATTCGGAAGTACAACCAGTTTTGGCTCTTCTGATTGTTTGAGCAAAACGATTGCGACGTATCGTGAATCGGATTCAAACTTCTGATCAAAGGTCTGCACGCGGATGATTTCAAGTACAGCTTCGTTGTCAGCAAGTGCATCTTTTACATTTTTGTAAGAAATCTTTTTTGATTGATAAACCGAAGAAAAGTCCGATGACCGCTCAGATAACGATCTTTCCATTGCGTTTGCGGCCCGCACCATCGAATCAAGATTGATTTTCTGATTTTTCAGTTCATCCTTTGAGTAGGCAAACAGTCGCGCAAGGGTTTCTTTTTGATCGAGCCAGACTACATAATCGCGTATCAACTGGGGGTCCCTGCTTGCGAATATTACCTCCTTCACCTTGTTGGTAGAGTTGAGCAGCATTGCTTTGGTCGCAATGTGAAAATCATACAAGTCCTGCACCACAGCCGGATTTTCCAGCGATGCTTCCAGAGCAAAATTGTAGAAACGCTGAAATCTTGGTGAGAGTACATCCCAGTATTTTGTTTTTTCAGCTTCGCTCATCGGTGGGAAGTACTTGTCAATGAAGTCCAACGACTTTTGCATCACCTCGCGATACATCATAAATGCGTTACTGTACAATTTCTCCTTCCATCGCAAGATGGCGATATCTTCCTGCGACTGAACGTAAAGGGGGTGGTTGCGTCCAAGTGTAAGTTCGCGAACAGCGAGAGCGCGTTCCAGTTGCGCGTTGGCTTCCTGATACCGCCCTTTGTAACGGTAAAAGTTACCCAGGTCGCTGAGTGCTTTGGCGTACGCCGGGTTTTCTTCGCCAAAGTTGGATTTATAAATTGCTACTGATTTCTTCAGCAATTCTTCAACTTTGTCTTCCTTCCCCATCCTGAGATAAAGAGCTGCCTGATTGTTCAGCATGCTGGCATAATCGGGATTGTTTTTCCCGAGGCGTTTCTCCATTCCCAGGTAGAGTTTCTCCGCTTCGTTGTACCTGCCCATTTGCTGATAGAGGAGCGCAAGGTTAGAGAGGAATTTCAGGTGATTGGTGGATTTACTGTTCTTCAGTTTGTCACTTATTGCAATCGCCTCATTTAGCAGGGTGGCGGCCTCTTCATAGCGGCCAATGCTCTGGTAAAGCATAGCCTGATTATTCAGCAGTATTGCATATGGCATCGCGCCGATAAGGGCATTCGCCTTCATAATGGCAACTGCAGCATCGAAATCTTTTTCAGCCTCATTGTAACGAGCCTGGTTGTACTTCAATACCCCGTAATTATTGAGTGAAGCAGCGACCCCGGGATTTTGCTCACCGAATTTTCCGCGGCGAAGATCAAGCGCCTCGGCAGTAAATCCTTCGGCCTGTGTGAAGCGCCCCATTGTGGCGTATAGCAGGCCCGTGTTGGCGATCGTCTTGATATACCCAAGCTCTTCCGTAAGTCCGTTATCTTCGTAGATTTTCTTTGCGTTACCGAAGCACGACTCCGCGAGCTTGAAATTTCGCGATCCGTAAAAGATTTCGCCCCACCCAAGCTGAATTCCGGCCTTTTCCCGGGGCTGAAGCTCCTTTTCACCGAGCGTTGCCCTTAAGTTGGTGAGTGCAAAGCTTGCCCGGGCTGAGTTTTCGCCTTTTTCCTTGACATCGACAAGGCCGGAGTTATCACTTACCAGGATGGCATAGTCAAAATCAGTGGAATCAAAGTCGGCACGGGCTTTATCGAGATGGTTTTGCGCAATCAGCGCAACGCGTTCGCGGTTTTCCTTTGTGTTCAGGTCTTTCCCAACATCGACAGCTGCTTTTTTCAGAGTCTTAAGATTGATCTGGGCGTGAGCACAAAATGTCACACATAGGCACAAAGCGAAAGTCAGGAGCCGCATCCGTCAGTCTGTTTGAAACATAAAGTTAAACTAAATCCGGGCGGCTGGGTTTCCGTGGAGGGCAAAAAAAATGGCAAAATTGAGCCTAGGCAAAGTTATCCACTTCACGATAGGCCTTGATCAGCGCCTGCTCGCCTTCTTTGCCGGGTTTTGCATTACCGTGCTCCATGCCAAGAATGCCCTTGTAGCCCTTCTCAGCAATGAATTTGAATACATTCTTAAAGTTAATTTCGCCGGTTGTGGGCTCCTTTCTGCCGGGATTGTCGCCAATCTGAATGTATGCGATTTCGTCCCAGCACCGCTCCATGTTCGCGATAAGGTTACCTTCATTCCGCTGCATGTGGTAGATGTCGTACAGGATCTTGCAGGCCGGGCTGTTTACGGCCTTACACAATTCATAGGTCTGATCGGAATAACGCATGAACAGGTCGGGCGTGTCACTAAGCGGTTCGAGTACCATCACGAGTCCGTGCGGTTCAAAGATTTCTGCTCCGCGACGTAGTGCATCCACTACATTAGCTGTCTGAATCCCCATGGGGAGGTTTCTTTCGAAAAAGCCCGGGACGACCGTCATCCACGATGCGTTTACGCGCCTGGCGACATCAACGCATGCCTTACACGTTTTCACAAAGTTATCCCTGAATTCTGCTTTGCCGGTTGTAAGTGACGCCTTCCAATTGTCGCCGCCGTCGACGACGAATACACCCATACGCATGCCTAGTTTTGCGAGCAGCGCACCAATCGCTTCCTGCTGCTCCTTCGGACGCTTAAGCATACCGTTGTCCTCAATACTCCGGAATCCCTGGTCGTACATGAATCGGATCTGATCCGTGAATTCTTTACCCGCACTACTCGCGAACATGCCGTCATGCGGTGCGTAATCAAGACGAAAAGGTTTCGCGCTCTGTTGGTAAGGACTGCGCGCCACGGCTGGAATAGCAGTAGAAGCACCGGCAAGGGCAATTGTGTTTCTTAGGAAGTTGCGACGATCCATATCAGATTAGTTTATCGATTCGAATGACGAGAACAATTCCCTGAATTCGGGCAGCGTGTCGGGGTGTTCGTAGGTACAAATCTTTTCAAATTGAGCCACAGTTCTTGAACAGTTCCATTGCTGTGCGCGTTTTCAATTGCACGGGCAGAGACCCACTCAAAAACTTCAACAAGCGATCCGTCGGAAGCGCGCATGACTATTGGTTGGCGTTCTGTGGCGAGCCCTTCGCTGCGGAGAATGGGCACGTGATTCACCACGAGCTCTTCAAGTTCCCTGGCTTTCCCGGCATGAGGCTTGTAAACTGCGATAACACTGGTTCCCATATTATTTTTTACCTGGTTAAGATAAACAATTGCCGAACAAGATGCGTGATGAGACAACCTTTCCCGTCCGGCGGTGTCCTGACCTGAAATCCGTATCTTACGCGCCAAATGAAACCTGTTAGATTACATCGCACGACAACCAACGCAGTTATCCAGGCACTCGATCAAATTTTTGGAGAGGGCAGATACGCGGATAA
>JAEZDW010000422.1 GCA_023417955.1 Bacteroidota bacterium | reverse complement strand
CCCTGCCACTGGGCAAAAAGCTTTTCAAGCGGCAGCTTTCGGCTGGTGAAGACGCCAAGGTTCCGATGCATCGGAAGAATGTACTCGTCCGGGTCGAGAGCTTCAGTGACACCAACGGCGATTGCCTCCTGTCCGATCCCGCTAAACCATTTGCTGATTTTGTTCTGCCGTAACAGGATCAGCATCTTTTCTTCGATAAGTCGGGGTGCTAAGATTGCCTCATAAAGTCTGAGTAACTTTTCCGGAGTAAAGTTTCGGGCGTCGAAGTTCATAATGATTAACAGCCGTAAAGTTATCAGACTTTTCTAATGTGCGGCAGATTTCCGGTGCGGGAGTGCAAAGGAAGCTGTTAAAAATTTGTATGCTTGCAGGACTTTGAATAAACATGCGACCCCTCCTGACCTGAGCTGTGTTCTTTGCTGTTTCGCTCGCGCTTACGGCCCAGGACTATCGCTTTCACCAATATCGGGTAGAGCAGGGGTTACCCAGCGATGTCATCAAGGCAGCAACGCAGGATTCCCTCGGTTATATTTGGATTGCAACCGATGACGGTCTTGTAAAGTACGACGGCCTCAAGTTTACCACCTACAAGCAGGCATTCCGAAGTCAGTACGTCAAAGGATTTCTTCATACACGTGAAGGTAAACTGCTTGCATTCGGCGACCTGGACGTTATCGAGATCACAAATCGCATAGACACCGTAATCTTCCGCCAGGTGTTGAAAGGCGAACGCTTCTTCAGTGATTCTGCGATGTGGTTCCCCAAATCAATGTATCAGGATGCGAACGGGTATATTTGGTTAGGTGAACCACACTCGGTAATTCGCTACGACGGCACCAACATTAAACGTTTTGACTTTGGTGAGGAAAACAGATCTTCGGTCTACACGAGGTCTTTTGCTTTTTTTGAGGATCACTTCAAGACACTTTACGTAATCTCCTACAACGGTTCTGTTTTCCGTTATTCACAAGCACAGGAAAAGTTTCTGCCAATTGATCACCTGAAATTTCCGTCGGATATCAGCAGTGTTCTGTACTACAAGAATAATTTGCTGATCGGCGCGCGCGATGGGCTGTTCTCGGCACAGGTTACGCTTTCGGGAATCAGAGAACCACGCAATATATTTCCTGTCAGGCATGTCTCCGATCTTACATTGCTTCCCGACTCATCCATTCTTGCAAGCACATTCGAAGAAGATCTCTATACGCTCCGCTTTACACCTGATCTCCAGTGGGAAAGCATGTACCACAATTTCAATGGCATCAACAACACCTTTTACAGCAACGAGGGTGATATCTGGGTTTCAAGTGACAAGGGCCTCGTGTTGGTTCAAAAGAATCTTTTTGTTTTGAACGACGTCGCATCGCAAATGCATTTTGTTGAAGGCATCGCACAGGATCCCGAATCAGGAAGTATCTACTATTGCAGCAAAGAGACCCTGATCAAATTGGATCCGCTTCCACGCGATGAGTGGAGACGCTCCGTCCTGCACGACAACAAGGATAATTATTTTCAGGCGCTTCAGTTTCGGGATGGTGTTCTATGGGCAGCCTCCAGCTGGAAAGTTATGCGGTTTCAGAATAACAAATTGCTTGATGAATGGGATTTTGCGCCCTACGGCAACTTTGTTCATGATGTGTTCCTCGACAGCGAAAACATCCTTTGGATCAGTCAGGCGGGAACTGACAAAATTCGGGCAATAACAGATCAGGATATTGTTATCGAATTTGAGGTTGAAGGACTCGGCAAGAACGAAATCAATATCATAAGAGAAGGCAAGACGGGTATTTACGCGGTCGGAAGCGGGAATGATTCATACCTCTACTTTAAGTCGTATGAGGACGAGCGTTTCATCAACGTCAGCCACCGTTTGCCGTTTCCCATTCGCGGCGATCTCAACGTCGTCGACATGGCAATTGATCACAACGACGCCGTCTGGCTTGCAAGTAGTGAGGGGTTGCTGCGATGGGATCGAAATTCTGTTAAACGCATTTCCTTCGGTGAAGCGTTCGAACAATACCCGGTAAGTTCAGTTGAAATATTGAACCATGAAAACGTGCTTTTTGCAAACTCGTACGGATTGTTTAGATACAATGTAAAAACGGGCGAATACTGGTTATATGACGAGAACACGGGCCTTCCTTCGAATACAATTACCGACCACGGCATATACGTTAATAATGATAAGAAAGTCTGGGTCGGAACATCGTATGGACTTGCGTATGCGAAGGGATCACTTCTTCGAAACAAAGTAACGCCAACGCCTTACTGCGTCGAGGCGCACGTCAACGGGGTGCCTGCGCGATTTGTAAACGGGCTTTTCGCCGACCACGGTGCGTTCGTAACGATGCGATTCTCGCCGATTTCTTTCCCCGAAAACAAGATCAATTTGCAATGGCAATTCCGTGGCGATACAACCTGGCGGGCCATGGAAAACCAACAATTAAGTTTATCCGGACTTCAGGAAGGCCCGCACGTTGTTCTCGTTCGTGCAAAGAAGAACACCGGCTATAGCTGGAGTAATCCTTCTGCAATTGTCATTAGTATGGCGCCGCCGTATTGGAAAAGGACGGAATTTGTACTAAGTGTTTTTACCGTTATCCTTCTCGTTGCATGGGCATCCTACGCAATCAGTTCAGTCATTCTAAGTCGCCGGCGCAGGTATCTCGAACACGTTATTAATGAGCGTACGCATGAACTACAGAAGGCTAACGAAGAGTTAATTGTGCGAAATGCAGAACTCGACAGATTTGTCTACAGCGCGTCACACGATCTCAGCGCGCCATTGAAGTCAATTCTCGGACTGATACGCGTAGCGAAGATGGATGAACCCGGAGAAGCGCATGTGCAATACCTCGACATGATGGAACGCAGCGTAAACAAATTGGAGATGTTTATTCAG
The DNA here is from genome assembly GCA_023417955.1 of Bacteroidota bacterium. GTDB lineage: Bacteria > Bacteroidota > Bacteroidia > Cytophagales > Cyclobacteriaceae > Ohtaekwangia. The sequence goes on along the minus strand of JAEZDW010000422.1, from coordinate 5,055 downwards.
GAGGTTGTGACCTATTCACGAAATACGAGGATACCCGTAAACTTTGAACGGTTTCGGTTTCGCGAATTTGTCGAAGGCCTTCTCGCTGACCATGAGTTTAGCCCTAACTTCGGACTTATTCGGTTTATTATAGATGACGGTCTCAAAGGCGAAATGATCTCCGATACAACGCGGATGAAGATCATCCTGAACAACCTGATTAGCAACGCGATCAAGTTTCATTGGAACGAAGATGATCGAAAGCCCTTCATCAGAATTTCCGTTCACCAGCAAAACGACGTGTACCGATTAATCGTGGAGGACAACGGCAAAGGAATTTCAGATGTTCATATTGGGCGAATATTCGAAATGTTCTACCGGGCAACGGATGAAACACAAGGATCAGGCCTGGGACTTTACATCCTGAAGGAGTCAGTTGTGAAACTTGGTGGAACCGTCACTGCACGTTCGCGGCTCTCCGAAGGAACCACATTTGAAATACTCCTGCCCGTACCTCATGATCAGCAAATCATGGGTGTATAGTTCGCCAACTACACTACTTTATTAGTCCTCAACTGTTATTTTTGCAGGCTATGATTCGATTCGAGGAATTTTCGTTGGCAAATGGTCTTCGTGTGATAGTTCATGAAGACCATACGGTTCAGATTGCTGTGATGAACATCCTTTATGATGTGGGTTCCCGCGATGAAGATCCGGATAAAACCGGATTTGCGCATCTGTTCGAGCACTTGATGTTCGGAGGATCAGTCAACATTCCGAATTATGACGAACCTCTGCAGCTCGTTGGTGGCGAGAACAATGCGTTTACTAATACAGACATAACCAACTACTATCTCACACTGCCGGCGGCGAATCTCGAAACAGGATTCTGGCTTGAAAGCGACCGAATGCTTAGTCTGTCTTTCGATCCAAAAGTGCTTGAAGTTCAGCAGAAGGTTGTGATCGAAGAGTTCAAGCAGCGTTATCTTAATCAACCCTACGGCGACGTGTGGCTAAAGTTGAGACCGCTTGCATACAAAACGCATCCTTATCAGTGGGCCACCATCGGAAAAGAAATCAGTCACATCGAAAATGCAACGATGGGCGATGTGAAGCAATTTTTCTTCCGTCACTATGTTCCCAACAACGCGATTCTGGTGGTAGCGGGTAACGTTACCGTTGAAAACGTGCGTGCTCTGTGCGAAAAATGGTTCGGACCTATTCCCTCAGGTGAACGGCGGGAGAGGGCTCTCCCCGCAGAAGCGCGCCAGACAGAAAAACGCATACTCGAAGTCGACGCACGCGTTCCTGCAAATGCTTTTTACAAGGCGTGGCATATGCCCGGCAGATTTGAGACTGATTATTATGCTTCGGATTTGTTAAGTGATATCTTAAGCCGCGGACAGTCAAGCCGACTTTATCAGAAACTCGTTAAGGAAAAAGAAATTTTCACAACGTTATCTTCATTTGTTACGGGTTCCGTTGATCCTGGACTGCTTGTGGTAAGTGGCCGTGTGAAACCCGGAATAAAAATTGAAGACGCGGATCGTATGGTCGCCGATGTATTGAATGACGTGTTGGAAAACGGGGTCTCTGAAGAAGAACTTCGCAAAGTGAAAAACCAGGCCGAATCAACAATCGAATTTGGCGAAGTGGAGGTGATGAATCGTGCGATGAATCTGGCCTTTGCAAAATTGTCAGGTGATACCCGACTCGTGAATCAGGAAATCGAATTGATTGAAAAGGTAAGCGAACAGGACGTGCGCCGCGTAGCCGGTGAAATCCTGCGCGAGGAAAATTCAAGTACATTGTATTATAAAGCCAGTGCCTGACATGAGCAAGATAAGAATTGGAATGGGTTATGACGTTCACCAACTGGAAGACGGTCGCGATTTCTGGCTGGGAGGTGTAAAACTTCCGGCTACACACGGTGCTGTTGGCCACTCAGATGCTGATGTCCTGATCCATGCAATCTGTGATGCTTTGCTCGGTGCAGCAAACCTGAGAGATATCGGTTACCATTTTTCAAACTCCGACGATCGGTGGAAAGGAAAAGAGAGTGCGTACTTCCTCGAAGAAGTCACTTCAATGCTCCTAAGTAAAGGCTGGAAGATTAACAACGTCGATTGCACCGTATGCCTTGAGCATCCAAAGGTAAATCCGCACATCGACCAAATGAAAGAGGTCCTCGCGCCACTTATGAAAATTTCCACTGATGATATTTCAATCAAGGCAACGACCTCTGAAAAACTTGGGTTTGTCGGACGCAATGAAGGAGTGAATGCTTATGCGGTTGCGTTGATTTACCGCGACTAAATGGCCATGGATGTTCCGGAGATAATCGTTACACGTGATGGGTCGCACTCGCTTTTCGACCGTTCGCGAAATGAGACGTATCACTCCGTACATGGTGCAATTCAGGAATCTAAACATGTCTTCATCCGGGCAGGTCTTGAGCATAGCCTTTCCGTTGCAAAGGATTCAATCGATATACTTGAAATTGGTTTTGGTACCGGGTTGAATGCGTTGCTGGCCCTGCTGTTTTCACGTGAACATTCACATCACGTAAATTTTACCACCGTTGAAGCATTCCCTTTGCCGGAAGAAATCTGGTCCAGATTAAATTATGCCAGTCAATTGGATGCGACAGACGAATTCAAAAAAATTCATTCGTGTTCATGGGGAGATCGTCATCTCATTAGCGATGATTTCTCGCTCGTGAAATGTCACACGACCCTTGAAGCTTTTGCAGTCCCAAACGGCCATTTCGATGTGATCTTTTATGACGCCTTTGCGCCATCACGGCAGCCAGAGATGTGGCACTTACCATTGCTTGAAAAAGTATGCGCAGGCCTTCGTTTGCCGGGCATCTTTGTGACGTACTGTGCCACCGGTCAGCTAAAGCGCGACTTGCGTTCGCTGGGTTTGACCGTGGAGACCCTGTCGGGACCGCCTGGCAAAAAGGAAATGGTTCGCGCTTCAAGGTGAGTAATCGCATCAGCGAGGCTTGTTGACAAAAAAAGATAGGTCGGTACGCTTTTCTTACAATTCTTTCAATCGTTTTCGGTAAAAATTCAAAATTTCAAAATCGCCCACAATGCAATCGTATTCGTTTTTGACATTTTTAACGATATTTTAACATTTCTGAAAAGATTCCAAAAATTCTGTCCCTCCCCCGACGCTCCCAAATTAAGTTCTGTTTATTCCGTAATTTCAAAAACTCGTTTCGCCCAAAACGGGTCTTTACAAAGAACTACAACCAGTAATTATTTTTAGAATGAAAGACGAAACCAGAAGGGGTTTGTACACACCGGAACTGGAGCATGATTCCTGCGGAATCGGGTTCGTGGCCACGGTGAATGGTACAAAAACGAATCAAACACTTCGGGACGCACTTTCCATGCTCGAGAACATGGAACATCGCGGCGGAAAAGGGAGCTCTCCCAAGACCGGCGATGGAGCGGGTGTGTTGTTCCAGATTCCACACGATTTTCTGACAGAAGAAAGCGCACGGCTTGGGTTCGAACTTCCGGCCTTTGGCAAATACGGCGTGGGAATGGTCTTTTTCCCGCGCGACAAAAAGCTTATGAACGCCTGCCGCGAGGTGCTGCGTCGTAATATCAAGGAACTAGGTTTCGAATTGATCGGTTTTCGGGGCGTACCGGTAGACCATTCGGTTCCAGGACCAGGCGCTGCCGAAGTTGAGCCGCAGATTGAACAGGTATTCGTAGTTCCCAAGGATGATTCAATTTCAGGTGAAGCCCTTGAACGCAGATTGTTTATACTACGCAACTACACACAACACATAATTGCGGGTAAAGACAAAGGCGCCACAAAAGAATTTTACATAGCAAGTTTCTCGTCACGCACGATTGTATACAAAGGTCAGCTCAGAACAGAACAACTTCGGAAATATTTCTTCGATCTTCAGGATCCGAGGATAAAGACTGCACTTGCACTCGTGCACTCGCGATTCTCAACAAACACATTTCCGAACTGGAAACTCGCCCAGCCATTCCGTTATATCGCGCACAATGGTGAGATCAATACCATTCGCGGTAACGTGAACAAAATGAAATCCAAGGAGGCATTGTTCAAGTCGACGCTCTTCACCGACGAAGAACTCAAGATGCTTCTTCCGATAACAAATCCGCAGTCATCAGACTCAGCAAATCTCGATGCCCTTGTTGAAATGCTTGTCCTTTCAGGCAGACCGCTGCCGCATGTACTGATGATGCTCGTGCCTGAAGCATGGCAGGATAACAAGCTGATGGATCCGCACAGGAAGGCTTTCTACAAATATCACGCATCGATGATGGAACCGTGGGACGGCCCTGCGGCGCTCGTTTTCACAGATGGTCAACGCATCGGTGCCACGCTCGACAGGAATGGCCTGCGTCCGCTTCGATATTGCATTACACGGTCAGGTCGTGTGGTCGCCGCTTCTGAGGCAGGAGCACTTCCCGTTGATCCCAAAGATGTTCTTGAAAAAGGCCGGATAACGCCAGGCAAAATGCTGATGGTCGACCTCGAGCAAGGCAAAGTACTCGACGATGAAAAGGTTAAGCGCGCTGTATACGAAGGCAAGTCGTACTATAACTGGATCATTCAAAATCGACTGAAGCTGCGTCTTGAGCCAGAACCCGAATGGTTTGAAAACAACTTTGATGAAAAGACGCTGGTTCAGCGGCAAAATGCATACGGATACACCGCGGAAGATATCAAGACGTTAATTCTGCCCATGGCAGAGAAAGGTTATGAAGCGGTTGGCTCAATGGGTGACGACACACCACTCGCTGTGCTGTCGAAAGAAAGCAGACACATCTCAAACTATTTCAAACAACACTTTGCTCAGGTAAGTAACCCTCCGATCGATCCGATTCGCGAGCGTCTGGTGATGTCGTTGTTTACGCGCGTTGGCCAAAGTCTGAACGTGCTCGATGAAACTCCGGAGCACACGCGCCAGATCCATATTTCGCAACCCGTCCTGCTGAACTCAGATCTTGAGAAGCTGAAGCACCTGCAAGATCAGGGTTTTGAGTATGCGGTCATCCAATGTGTTTTCAAAGCTGATGG
>JAEZDW010000417.1 GCA_023417955.1 Bacteroidota bacterium | reverse complement strand
GGTCCGAAGAGACATTCAACAGATCTTTGATGTATCGCTCGCTGTCTTCTACCTGATTTTTGATCTGCGTGATCTCGGTAACATCTTTTGCGAATATGGATATTGAATCGATTTCATCTTTGTCAGTACGAATCGGTGTGAATACAAAAATGACGTACTGGTCGATCCCCTCATAGACATATCGTTCCTGCAGAGACACCTGCCTGCCGGAGAAAGCCTGTTGGTATTTTTCAATATGACGGGCACGATGCTCCGACGCTACCAGCTGTGTAATATCAAATCCGTTCTCAACGTGAAGACCGGACCTTTTGAAGTTTTCGAAAAATGATTTATTAAAATTCGTGACTTTATACTGGCGGTTGATCGTCACGATCATATCGGATGAAGAATCCAGAATTCCTTTTGTAAACCGCTCGTGGCGTTGTACTTCATTCAGAATACGCTGCATCTCTTCCTGCGTAGAAGAAAGCTCTTCCATATTCTGTCGCATTTCTTCCTCCTGGGTTCGCATCTCCTCTGCCTGAGATTGAGTTTCCTGCAGCAACGCTTTGGTTTTGTCGTTGGCACGCACGCCGGAAATTGTTGAAGCGATACTTTCTCCGAGCTTCTCAACAAATTCAATCTGATATGGTTTCAGCACATTGAACGATGCAATTTCCACCACACCAAAAACCTGGTCGTCAAGTTTCAGGGGAACAACCAGAACGTTGCGGGGAAGTGCCTCACCCAATCCCGAAGTGATCTTGATAAAATCCTTCGGAACGTCGGTCATGTATCGTGTTACTTTCTCCAATACAGTCTGCCCGACAATCCCCTCACCCAGTTCAATCTTTTTGTTAATATATTTCTTGCGATCGTAGGCGTAGCAGGCGGTCAGTTCCAGAAAAACATTTTTTTCATCATCATCATTTATAAGGAACAATGCACCCTGGTTTGCCTTAAGATAGGTTACGAGGTTTTGAAGAATACTATCGGAAAGACGTTTCAACGTGTCGTTGTCCCGCGAGCGGAGGATTTCGACAAAACGTGCAAGCCCTTCATTAACCCAGTTGCGTTCCTGTTCAGCCAGCGAAAATTGTTTCATGCGATCGCGCATCGAAACCAGGGAACTATGGAGTTCAGATGACGAGTCATCATTGTCGAGGGTCACGTCAAGATTGCCTTGCTCGATTTCACGCACAAACTGCGTGGCTTTGGCAACGGTGGTATTGAGGGCCTGGAGGTTGCGTGTGATCTCACGCCACTCTTTTTCTTTGACCAACTTTCGTTTCAGCATACTTCGTTTTTGTTAAGGCGCCAAAACTACTGCTTCCCGAAAGCGCCAAAAAGACGCACCCACGTTGAATCCACTTTTATCGTTAAATTGTCCATCGTTAAAACTGCCCAGATATTACATACATACGATCTTGAAAAAAACTACACCACCTTTTCATTCGATCAGTTCATTTCGGTCGCGCAAGTACGTGGTCGACCACTTCGACATGATCCGCCTTGAGAAGGACATTCATGAAATTGGATTGTCGTTGAAACCACATAGTCATGATTGTTACCTGATCCTGGTTGTTACACGAGGTGTCGGGAGACACACCGTTGACGGTGAGAATTTTAATGTGGAGCCCAACAGTATATTCTTTCTCACCCCGGGGCAAATACACAGTTTCGAATTCTCAAAGGATATCTCCGGGTTTGCGGTTTATTTTACGAAGGATTTTTATCTGCACTACGCGCGTGAACGGCATTTCGATAAGATACCACTCTTCCGGACAGCACATCCCCAGACGTTCCTCCATACCAATTCGGCTGCCATAAAATCGATTACGGTGCTCCTGGAAGAAATGCTGACCGAGCTCACACAAAAGGTAATTGCAAAAGAGGAGGCGCTGCGTAATTTCCTAGACATTCTGTTGATTCGTATCAATCGCCTCTGGGATCACAACGAGATTATTCCCGGCAAGGTCACATCCGTTGTGCAGGTAAGAAAACTCATGCAGCTCATTGAAAAAAACTACAAGACGGTTAAGACGCCGGGCGAATATGCCAAACTGATGAACCTGACCACAAACCATTTGAACACCTTGTGCCAGCAGTCGCTCCGCCGAACTGTTACTGAACTAATTCATGAGCGACTTATCGTCGAAGCAAAACGACAACTGGCGTATACTGAATGGGGAGTAAAAAAGATAGCCGACAATATTGGATTCAGGGATAGTTCTTATTTCCTGAGGTTGTTTAAGAAGAAGACCGGCATGACACCCGATCAGTTCAGAGAGAGTGCAAATGAGGTGAAGTGATGAAAAACGCCATAACACAAACACTGAAAGGAAATGGCTATCTCCCGAAAACGTCCCAACGAAGCTTAGATACTTTTTGTCATATTAAGGAAGCTTTTTTGCCTTTAGGTGGCCGACGGGGTCTGACCAGAAAAGCAAAACTGCTCAAATGGTCATCCGTTGTGAGAAAGTATTTCTGAACGGATTAGCTCAATTTCATAGGTATCAACACCAACTTCCTGCCCGTACCTGATAACAGGAATAGTGAATTGATCAAGCTCGGTCCTGTCACCTCGCCCGGCATGAACATCCAATTGCAGCGATGAACGGGTATTGAATGGAAACTGCCTGGCCGTTTCCAAAATTCGAGTAGCTTCAGAAGAATCAAGATTCAGACCTTTAGCGATGGCTACCTTGAGGATTTCATTCGAAATCGCCGTTACCCGTTCCAGGTAGACTGGCGAACTCAGAACTTCTCCAAAAGTGACATTGAATCTTGTTGTTACCAAACCGAAACTGGCAACGAATAAAAACTTTTTCCAGATGTGAAGGCTGGCATCATCCACGAGGTCAAAACCGATATCGACCCGGCTGAAAAGATCTGTGATTTCTGAATAGTCATAGTTGCATGAACTATCAATACCACAAATAATCCTCCCCATTGATCCGTTGTGCTCTATAATCCCTGCAGTTTTTACATGAGATGCAACGTAAACGCAAGCCGGCAAAACCACACTCCTGGTAAGCTGTTTTTTAATAACTGCGTCATGGTCCAGACCATTCATGAGGGGAAGCACGACCGAGCCCTCTAACGCATGCACGGGTACGTCCATCAATACTTGTGCGAGGTCATATGACTTCACACAAATCAATACCAAGTCATATTTTTCGGCAGGTAATCGCGGTAAGATACGGTTGGGTTTTACAGGGTTCAACTTGATGTTGTTGGAAACAAGTTGAAGACCATGTTCAGCAATTGCCGCACCATGCGGACCCCGGGCTATAAAATCAATTTGGATATTCGGATCCCCTTTGTGAGCGGTAAGGAGTTGATAGCCAAAGTATCCACCAACGCCACCCAATCCAATAAGAGCAATTTTCATAATACGGTTACCGGTAAGTTCAAAAATATCATGCGCTAAAGTATGAAAGCATTCATAATTCCACCATGAATAATTGATTGAGAAAAAACGCAATAAATTGTCACTTGTTATGTGATTGGCACGCGCGGGCCCGGCACGTCCAAACCTGATATCCTACTGAAGACCTGGCAAAACATAGTTGGCGATTTCATTCAAAACTTCTAACGCGGGTCGCCGACCATATTTCAAATTTAATATAATGTGATTCACACCAGCTTCCCGATAAGCCTGTAGCAGCTGCACGAAAGCATTTCTTCCCAGGCGATAGCCTAAATGAATGGGAGTCGGAAGGAAGTCGGGATTATGATGCAGATCAAGATAAAAAGATTGGGCAAATGGCTTGTCAGGAAGACTTAAGTCCCTGAGCAGAGACCGCCATTGTGATACCATTTGCTGTACAATGCCTATCGGCCTGGGATAATAAATCCAGCCGTCACTTGTTTCCGCAATCCACTGCAAGGATTGGCCTCCGCTGTGGCCCGTAACAAGCATTGGCAAGCGCTTGCCATAAGACTTGGGTAATAAATCATTCCCTGTCAGTTCTCCAATCGAACTTATGATTCGGGGAAAATCATCATTCAGTGCACGGATGAAATTGAATGATTCGGAGAAACGTTGGTTTCGTTCATTTACATCGCGATTGAACGCCGCATATTCTGTCGGTCTGTCACCGGATGCAACTCCCATTATTAATCGGCCGCCGAACAGATTGTCGATGCTTGTGGCACTCTTTGCTACGTGTATAGGGTGTCGTAATGGCAAGATTATGCTCCCCGTTGCAAGGCCAATTTGTTTGGTAAGTGATCCAATATGCGATAGATACACCCATGGATCATACACCTGTCCCGCGTCACCAAATTCCGGGACATGCAACGGAATATCACGCACCCACAGAGCTGTAAATCCAATTTCTTCGGCAGTTTGTGCTAACTGAACCTGGTTTTGCATTGTAGCGATACTTCCTTGGTACGCCTCGATTGGAAAAAAAAGACCTAATGAAAGCGAACCGGGTTGAAACGTCTGGTTATAAGCTCTATTGATTTGTTCAAACGACTTTGTCATTTAGTTTATGATCATCTTCTACTTTGTACGCTTTCTCAAAAGGGCGTTTAACATTCGTCGTCACTGTCTATAGCACGCATTGCACTTTTTGCAGATAGTTTAACAACTCTTTACTTTTATTGTCATTCGAATGCCGCCTGACTTAGTGTCTCTTCGCCCGCGGGCGTAAAAGTCGTGCGATGAAAATTCGAAGACTGTAGCATTTGATACATTCTTGGTGTGACATTTATCACTCACAATTAGCTAGTAATGTTTAACTCGTGGATCTCTTCATAGGGATTACAAAACTTCCAGGCGGGTGAAAGGCTATAAAGGCGGCAAGATTGAATCCGGCCAGCACTCTGCGAAGTGAATAGTTTAAGGGGGAGTTCAATCAAGTTAAAACTGAAGTATACCTTCGCCTAAACTCCTTGGTGCCGATCACCAATTGACTTGTTGCGCAGGGCGCTGCCTACCAGTAAAGAGTATATTGTATCAGAAAATAGGTTATAAACTCCGCTAAAGTATAAGCTCGCATAAACAGCAACCAGCAAAAAATTATGTCCGCCACCGATCACCAAAACCCACAACCGAACGGTATCGCGTGGAAGATTCTTTCGTAGACCCCGGATATTGCAAGTTTTATGTACTGGCCTGAAAATGGCAAAGAGTTCGGAGCTCGAAACTGACATATGATCATCAACTATCTAAAGATCTCGCTTCGTAATCTGCTCAGGAACAAATATTACAGTCTCATAAACATTCTGGGACTTGCTTTGGGTATCACATGCGTGTTCCTTATCAGTCAATATCTTATCAGAGAACTTGCGTATGATATATTCCATGAGAATTCAGAAAATATCTATCTCATTATCTGGGAATACGATAATCCTCAAACACGCACTCCTCACCCGCTCGCACAAGCACTGGTGCAGGACTTTCCTGAGGTAGAAAATGCCGTGAGTCTTTCTCCTCTTTGGGGCCCGGGTCTTACACGCCAGACGTTCTTTATCCGCAACCCGCAAAAAGATATCCAATACGATGAAACCGGCGTTCTTGCTGTTGATACCACCTTCTTCAGAGTATTTTCATTTCCGCTATTAAAAGGCGATCCTGACAAGGCTCTGAAAACCATGGGCGGCTTGCTGATCTCAGAAAAAGCAGCACTCAAATACTTCGGTGATGAAGATCCGATCGGCAAATTTCTCTCGGTCAATGACGACAAAACGCTTATCGAAGTAGTAGCGGTATTCAAAGATGTTCCGGAACTTTCGCATTTTCATTTCGATTTCCTCGTGTCATATATTCTTCAAAAAGCACAGGAAGACCCTCAAAGTCAATACTACACATGGGCAGATTTCGGACACTATAATTATGTAAGGTTAAAAGCCGGAGCAGATGCAAGAAAACTTGAAAGCCAGCTAATGCCGTGGCTCAAAAATTACGTGGATTGGTCACCTGAAACGTTCAAATACTTTGAAGCCAATCATTATGGGCTGAAACTTCAACCTATTACTGATATCCACCTCAAATCAAATGTACGCTGGGAACTGGAGGGCAATGGCAACATCGATTATGTTTACATGATGATTGCTGCTGCAATTCTGATTCTTGTCATCGCGTGCATAAACTTTATTAATCTTACTACCGCACAATCAGCAGAGCGCGCAAAGGAGATTGGTATTCGCAAATCTCTTGGCGCTTTAAAAAGGCAGCTCATCATTCAGTTCACTGGTGAATCTGTGTTGTTGGCTTTGGCAGCCATGCTCGTATCCCTTGCTATGATCCAGATGCTAGTGCCAATGTTCAACTTTATGACTGAAGGTGCAGGTTCGCTTCCGATGACCTCCCTAATCACGGTTTTGGCAGTGATCGGAATACTGGTGGGCCTTGTCGCTGGCATTTATCCGTCTCTTTACCTGTCGTCAGTAAAACCAACCGCAGCCTTGAAAGGCAAATCTCTGCAAAGTCCAAAGGGAACCTCGATACGCAACGTCTTTATCGTTTTTCAATTCAGTGCATCAATGATCCTCATCTGTGCTGCAGTCGTAATTTACAATCAACTTCAGGCAGTTCAACACAGATCTGTCGGTTTCAATAAAGAAGAAGTTATCGTTGTACCCGTAAAAAACCTGGACGCGTTGAAAGATCGCTTTGCGGAGGTAGAAGCAGAATTAAAGCAACTTACCGGCGTCAACGAAGTTTCGGCTGCGTCCAACATTCCGGGTCGATCATTCAACCAAAACACAATTTTCGAATCGACTCTTCCTGAGAATAACATTGACGCTTCTGAAGTGGTTGTTGATCACGACTTTCTTAAAGTATTAGGCATTTCGCTGGCTGAAGGGCGTGATTTCCTGAGGCATAATCCTGCGGATGCAGACAATGCATTTCTAATCAACGAAACTACTGCCCGCAATCTTCAACTCGATCATCCGGTTGGAAAGCAAATTACCTGGGAACGCGATGGTAATGCCGTAAAGGCGACTGTGATCGGTGTTGTAAAGGATTTTAATTTTCAATCACTACACCACACAGTAAAGCCACTATTGATCAAACTGGGAAATAGTGGTTTCAATTATATCGTTCTAAAAGTCAACACCAATGACTTCAACAAGACGATTAAAGAAATAGAAGGAACCTGGAAAAAATTCGACAACAGGTTTGCATTTGAATTCTTTTTCCTCTCAGATAGTCTTAACCAACAATATCGCAATGAACAAAATATAAATCGCGTTATCATTGCCTTCTCAGGAGTAGCCGTTCTGATTGCCTGCTTTGGACTCCTGGGAATCGCTGCCCTCACCTTCCGTAACAGGATCAAAGAAATCAGCGTAAGAAAAGTTCTTGGTGCGGAGTTCGGTAGTCTCGTGGTTTTATTACTTAAAGATTTTACAATTCTGATTTTAGTTGCCGCAATCGTCGCCACACCGGTCGTAATCTGGATTATGCAGAACTGGCTCCAGAACTTTGAATATCGCGTTGCGTTGAATCCAATCATGTTCATAGGCGCCGGAATGCTTTTGATTTTATTGTCGTGGATTACACTAGGCTACCTCGCGCTGACATTGGCAAGAATCAACCCGGCCACTACATTGAAGAGTGAGTAGTTCCCATGAAACCAAGATTTGAAGTTGAACATCACGCGCGATTCATTAAGGGGAGGCGCCCAAGTCATATGCCACCGCGATCCCACCGATTTCATTTGGAAAATCGATTGCAGCTCTTCATCTTATATGGTGATTACTAAATGTTCGACAAACTGAAACTCAACGAGAATCCTATGAATCGAGTGTATTATTTTATATTGCTGATCGGGCTGGCTATTCCTTCTTTCGCACAACAGGCACCACCACCAATTCCGACGGGTGCCAAAAGTGCACCGACAAATATTAATCCCAATGACTGTCCATGCGTATTTGAAGACCGACGCGTTTTCTTTAGAGTGAACGCGCCTCAAGCCGTTAAAGTCCAAATCGACCTGGGCAAGTTGTATGATATGGAAAAAGATGACAACGGGATCTGGACGGTTACGACAGGTCCGCAAGACGCGGGTTTCCATTACTATTCACTTGTGATCGATGGTTTTAAAGTAGCTGATCCGGCCAGCGAATCCTTTTTCGGTATGGGTAGAATGGCAAGTGGGATCGATATTCCTGAAACCGGAGTAGACTTTTATGACCTTAAGGAAGTCCCGCACGGTGAGATACGTTCACGTGCATATTTCTCGAAAACGCTTGGAGCATGGCGCAATATCAATATCTACACTCCGCCCGGATACGACAAGAACATAAAAAATAGTTATCCGGTACTGTACATTCAGCATGGCGGAGGTGAAGATGAGCGTGGTTGGGCAATTCAGGGAAAAACCAACATCATCCTGGATAACCTTATCGCGGCAGGAAAGGCAGTCCCGATGATTGTTGTTATTCCCGACGGCAATACGCAAAAGCCGGGCTTTCGAGGTGGATACAACGACGAGGCCATGGCTGTTTTCAGGGAGGAGTATTTTGAGAACATCATTCCGTTTATCGAAAGCAATTACAGGGTAAAACCGGGAGCTGCAAACAGAGCAATTTCAGGATTGTCAATGGGTGGAGGCCAGGCATTTTACACGGGCCTGCGCAACATCGATAAATTTGCTTACGTAGGTGTCTTCAGTACGGGTCTTTTTGGTGGTATTGCAAGACCGGATGCATCGCCTTTTGATCCTGAAGCTGTGATCCCCGGAATCTTGACGAATTCGCAGTCGTTCAATAGTAAACTCAAAGTGTTTTTTATAACAGTCGGTGAACAAGACCCAAGAATTGAGCACACGAAGAAGTTGATAGAGACTTTCAAAAGCAAAGGTTTGAAAGTTGAGTTTGCTTCTTATCCCGGAGGCCACGAATGGCAGGTTTGGCGAAAGTCGCTGCATGATTTTGCTCAACGAATTTTCAAGTAGCTTTCTAAACTAATATTAATAGCCGCGTTTTATTTCTATCAATTAAAAAAATAACCAGCCCATGAAATACATTTTACCCTTGTTAATCATAGTGAGCGTGCTTGAGGTCTGCGGACAAAAATACCCGGAAGTAACTATTCCCGGATCACACGTCAGGTACATAACCTCCTCTATTGTTGCAGGCGAAGAATATGAACTACATATCCTCCTGCCTACCGGTTATGAGACAGCAACAAAAAAGTACCCTGTAGTATACGTGATGGACTCGCAGTGGGACTTCCCGCTGGTGAAGAGTATATATGGGCAACACTATTACGACGGCTTCATACCTGAAATCATTGTAGTCGGCGTCACGTGGGGAGGTGGAAGGGTTTTGCGAACCCGGGATTATACGCCCCCACCCGCCAGGACCGGACCACAGGGTGAAACCGGAGGCGCTGACAAGTTTCTCGACTTCATGAAAAAGGAATTGTTTCCTTTTATCGAAAGCAATTACCGGGCAGAAAGTGACAACAGAACCTTAATGGGCTGCTCATTAGGCGGACTGTTAACTCTCTATACTTTGTTTACCCATCCGGATATGTTCACAGGTTATGTGGCCGCAAGTCCGGCGTTGAACTGGGACAACGGAGTATTGAACAAGCATGCGGAAGGCTTTTCACAGGTAAAACTAACCAAACCGTTAAGCGTCTATATGACTGTCGGGGATGTGGAAGTTGGCAGACAAGATTTCGAAAACTTCAGCAATCAACTCAAGAATAAGAAGTACAATAACGTCCGGTTGCAATCTAAGGTGCTTGACAATACCGGCCATTCTGGAACCAAAAGCGAAACCTACGCCCGCGGACTTCAGCATGTTTTTGAAAGAAATCAACTAAAACTAACTGATGCCGCATTGAATAAAATTGCGGGAACTTATCGGATAGAAAAAGATAATAGAGAAGTGCAAATAAAGAAAGAAAATGGCGGTCTCACACTCCAGGTTGGCCCTCAATCCATCCCATTGCTTGCTGATTCGGAACATGATTTTTATTCCAGGAACTTCTTCCTCAAAATCCATTTCCATGAAAAAAACAATGTAATCGATGGGTGCGAAGTGGCAACATTTGAGGAGACGATGACATTAAAAAAGAAACCATAAAGCCTTTCGCCGGAAAAACGATACCGATCAATGCAACTCCCTTTTAAAGGGTTCTTTGAATTTTTCATTGCACCAATTCGTTATCTTTGTTATTGATATTTCAAAGCTAAACCGTGGTCTAAAGTCCACGGTTTTAGCAACTTTAATGAAAACATTCATATGCTAATTGGTGAACTGGTCGAACGAAGTGGTTTAACTAAAGACACGATTCGCTTCTATGAAAAGAAGGGATTAATTAGTCTTGGAAACAAAAGTCGTAGAGGCAATAACTACAAGGAATATCCCGAACAGGTGCTCGAGAAACTCAATTTGATCCGCAAGTTGAAAGACCTGGGATTTACGCTAAATGAAATTGATACTTTTCTTGAGCTATGGCGCGATGAAGACGCGTCTTGTAAGAATCTCAAGTATACACTTGAAAACAAGATCCTGCTTGTCAATGAGCAAATGCTGAAGTTGCGCGAACTCAAAAATCGGTTGACTGAATCTGTTATCAGGTGCAACACTAACGACTGCGAGTTTGAAAAGGCAATCCCGTCCTGCCTCTGACAATAATCTGACAACATTTTTTCGTGACTCTTGAAACCGTGGATTAGAGTCCACTCTGTATATAGCGCTATGGCGCCTAAATTCTGTCTAAGCTGCTTAATGGCAATGTTTGTCATTGCAGCTCGCAGTCAATCAAAAATTACAGACATGGAACCAGTAGCAAGATCTGTTACCTGTAAACTCACAACCCCTGAACTGCAAAAGCGAAAAGCTACCGTCATAGCAGAGCTTAAGGCCTTGGTATTGGATCGCCACGAGCTGTCCAATGGATTTTCATACAAGTTTGAAGGCAGCGACCAGAACTTCGACAAGCTGAATGAGTTCATTAAGACCGAACGCATGTGCTGCGACTTCTTCAGCTTTCAACTCACCATCGAAGAGGACATTGCGGTTCTTACCATCACCGGTCCTGACGGGGCGAAAGAATTCCTGAAAGATGAAGTTGATCTCTAGCAAAATGATTTAAAAACACCCGTATGCATTTTGTATCGCAGGTGCGCACCTGCAGGGTGGCTGCTCATATTTTCTCGGCAGGATTCCTGAGATCTTTTTCAATAATCTTGATCAGTGCCGACACTTCTTCATTTTGAAGTCCGTGCGTTTTAGTAGTTGCCAGCATCGCCGCAATGGTATCTGTAAAACTTGTGTCCAGCCCCATTGATTTCGCGGTATCAGTAATGCGCTGTGACGCGATGATGCTTATAGCCATTGGGCTTTGCGTAATAGCATAGTTGTTCTCGGTTACTGTCTTAATTTCGTGTTTGAAAAACTCCACGAAAGAACCGGCAATCTCACCTATGACGGTGCTGTATTGGTCCAGGTTGATACCTTCTTTCCTGCAAAAGGCAACGCCGTACATCAGGCCAAGAAATGATCCGTACACCCAGGATAGCGTAGCGAGGTCCATCGCAGGTGATGCTGCCGCATTTTCAGCAAGATATTTAATGTTCCCTCCAAGTTTGTCCAACAAGGGCTTGTGCTTGTCAAACGCGCTTTTATTGCCTGCCATAAGTATAGTAGTATCTGGCATTGCCATTTGCTCAGGCGCAACCTGAATAGCTCCATTCAGATAAAAAGCGCCGGCCGACATAAGGCTTGCCTCGAGGTGCTTCACTTCTTCAGGACTGCCGGTCGTGAAATTGATGATGGTCTTTCCTGAAAATACCTTGCTGTTGGCATTCTCCAGCAGCTCGATTACTATTGAATTATCAAGTACGCAGATAACAACCACGTTGCTTGCATTCAGGGCTTCTGTTGTAGTCGAGGCAACACGATGAACATTTAGACCTTGTGCTTTCTCAAGGGAGCGATTCCATACCGTAACTTCATATCCGTGACTGGCAAAGATTTGCGCAAGTTTCCTACCCATTTGGCCCAAACCGATGATTGAAACCTTTTTTTCAGAACTTTTCTCAGACATACTCGTAAAATTTTTGTTGATGACGCAAGTTTCATCAGACACACCGTCATTGTAAATAACCGATAAATTATTCGCATACCGAATAATTTATCGGTATCAGAAAAGATGCACACTGAAATAAAAAACTATGTATAAGAGGAAGACTGAAGAAGACCTCGATTGCGGGTTGTACGTTACCATGAAAGTATTGGGAGGGAAATGGAAGCCATGCATTATTGACTCAATTGCAAAAGGTGCCCATCGTCCCAGTGAAATCCATCGATTAATCACCGCCACAACTCCCCGTGTTCTGGATATGCAGTTGCGTGATCTTCTCGATTATGGTGTTGTCACCCGAAAATACAGAGGTACCTATCCCCTACACGCGGAGTATCACCTGACCAACCTTGGCAAAAGCCTTTTGCCATTGTTAACACAAATGTCATTATGGGGAGAAGGAAACAAAGAATTCGTCAAAAGGCGTACGACCGCGTTGCAGGAGTCGCGGGAAAGGGGAGACTTAGAGTCATGCGAAGAGAATGACGGTGCAAACCATGCCCAATGGAGTTCATTCTGCGGAACTGCTTAATCTGTACAAGTTATTAATCGGTACAGCATTTCCCTGTCAGACTCTAGTTTCATTTGTTTACTAAAGAGTCGGGCGTTTTGCTTGTAAACTGTGTTCTGCACCAGGTCCATCAATCTTGATTCAAACTGATGTTCATCAAATTTTTTAATCGGCAGGCTCCGGGGTCCAAGTTCCTTGCCGGATATCGTTTCACCCCAAAAGAACTGATCAACTGCATGAGGGATTACTAATGACGGGCACGCATATTTTAGCGCTGTATGCGTTGTTCCTGCTCCGCCATGGTGGACTACTGCATAAAGCTTTGGAAAAAGCCAATCGTAAGGAACGTCCTCAACAAAGTGAATGTGGTCAGGAAAGGTTTCAGGCATTTTAAGTCCACCCCATGATGTATTTATGATGCAGGGAATCTGTCTTTTGTTCAGCACCCGAATAATTGCCTCAGTCTTCTTTTCGGGGTTAGGAGTTGACATACTCCCGAATGTGATAAAGATTGGATTGGTATATCGTTCGAGAAACCAGGACAACTCATCCTTTGGCGCCCAATTCAACTCTTTATTTCTTTCGTAGTAACCAACAACTTTTGCACAGGGCGGCCAGGATGAAGGTCGGGTAAATAGCGATGGCGACAATGTATAAAATGTCTTTTCCTTCGCAAGCATTATCCTTTTTATGCCAGATATCGAGGTGCTCGCTGCGGGGTAATGTTTCTTATACTTTCGTGACATCAATTTGATGGCCAACGCCTTCGAGAAATTCACCACTCCGAAAAACATACGGTTCAATCGCTTGCCGAAATTCCCGGCGACGATCGTATGGTCGTCGATGGGATGCGCCATCCCCGGCATAGGACTTACCATTATCGACTTACCAGGGTTACACATTCCCCATAGCAGAGCGAAGTTGCATTTTGGATGGTATATTACTCTATCTGGTTTTTCACTCATAAGAGTATGATGTTGCAATGCCACAATATCACCGGATAGTTTAATACCTTGTATTGACAATCGGATCAGAATTCGTATGCGTTTTATTAGTGAACCCTTTCCACCCATAAATTCTTTTCCGTCCTTCGCATCGAGCAACTCAAGAAACGCCTTGTCAAATCCTCTGAAAGAAATTCCCATTTGTTCAGTGGTCGAACGGAATTGTTCCGGGAATACGCAGACCACATCCCAATTGTGTTCTTTGAGTAATTCAGCAATTGCCAGGAAGGGTTCAATGTCTCCCCTTGTGCCAAGTGACAACAATATTGCTTTCATGCAGGAAAGATAGTACTAATTGTCTTTTACTGGCGAGTGCTTTTTATGAGATTGCTGGTAGAAAAATGTGTCTTGTTCGTTGAACAGAAGGCCGAATAGTTGGCGGCCAATTGCGATTCAAACGAGCAAATCATGACCTAATAAAAAACAAAAGAGCCGGGAATCCACCCAGCTCTTTATTGTCAATCTAATATCCAACTCTAATGAATCTTAAAACTCCACTTCGAGTTGTCGCTCTTCATATCAAACTTTGCGAGTGTCGGCGTGCTATCTCCCGAAGAGAAGAGGGCGTACTTTTCATTTGAATTTGGAACCTCTTTCGGCATAATACGATAAGTGCCGTCGGTTAACTGCTCAATCCGCCACAACTGCTCAGGTGCACCTGTAAACGCTGGCACCGTCTCTACCTCTGCATCTGCGGTAGCCGCCAATGCTCGGTCTGTTCCGGCGATTACAATTTTGAAATAGGGTCCACCGAGGTATCCACCTGCATCCGGCACTGCCGTGATGGTCCACTTCTGGTGAGGTCGGCTCATGTTATCACCAATGCGGACATCGATTTTTCCGTCGGGCCACGTTTTCACCACATCTGCCAATTCCTGAGGAGCAACGGGTTGTACAGGATCGTTCGGATTCCTGTTCCACCCCCGGGCTACAGGCATACGTGTAAAATCAACGGTCAGTTCCAATGCATACCCTCTCCGTTCTGAGAGGATTGAATATGTTCCCTCTTTGAAGATTTCCCCGGCAACTGGCCATCCGTCCTTCCAAAGCAGGGGACGAATACCTAACACGCTATACCCGCCCTGATCAAGATCTGCTTCGTAGTGGCAGGACATCTTTTCGACTCCATCCTCAAGAATAACGCGTCCGAAGTGACCCGGACCAATAAGTTTACCTTCTGCACCCAACACCATTTTGCCACCGCCTTTGAGCATATCTCTTCCCATGTTATCCAGGTAAGGGCCGGTGACCTTTTTAGAACGACCTACGACGATATTATAAGTGGAGTTAGCGCCGTCGCAGCAGGTTCCATGGGTACCCAGGAGATAGTACCATCCATCGCGATACTCGAGGTCAGTGGCCTCGCAGTCAATGGCAATGTCTATTGCTTTATTGCCTTCAACACGTTTACCAGTTTTTGGATCGAGTTCTATAAGGCGAATAAACCCGAAGTATGTTCCATACGAACACCATAGACGACCATCATTCGGGTCCAGGAGTAACCCCGGGTCGATGGCATCGTTGTCCTCTATTCCATCGGATTGTGCAACCACAATAGGTTCCGTGAATTTGAAGTCGGATGACTTCGGATCGAGTGTCTTGTTCCACATCGTGAGAATCTTGCCGTTGTGTCCGCCTCCGAGACCGCCACCTGTTGCACCATACACTACAAGGTAACGATCACCAATCTTAATTGCGTCTGGCGCTGCTCCGCCACCGGGTCTCTCCGCTCCACCGTTCCAGGTCCAACCGTCCTCAGAGATTAATCCACCCCCGCGTGTACCGAACGTATAATATTTGCCTTCACACTCCATGATGGTGGAAGGGTCATGTATAAATGGTTTTCCCACTTGTGCTGCAGCCGATATTGATACGAGCATTACGAATATCACGGCTACATTCTTAAATGTCTTAACTTTCATCATTCCGGTTTCCATATAAATATTAAGTAGTCGTTGACAGATATTATTCGGTAGTAATCGTGATATTCTTCAATGGGTCGCCATTTTCATCGAGAAAACGAACACAGAAATCGCTCATACCCGGACCATTAATGACCACCCCACGAATAATATTTTTTCCTTTTTTGAGCGTGAGCCGTTTCGATACGCCATCATCCATTACCATTCGCCTGTCCCCGGAAAGCAACAACGCCTCTTCCCCATTGAGCCACCACATAGACGCTGAGTTAGATCCCACCGCCATTCTGACATTTGACATCTCTTCCGGTGCATTCACAATAGTGACCGCCCAAAACAGGACACCATATTCCCGTTTATTCAGTCCGTATGCAAAGCGAAAGAGCTTAACATTAAAGGTCTTGCTATCCAGGGCATGCCACGTCAACTTTTCGCTTCCGACCTTAACTTTCTGACCATTCTTAGGAAGTATGCTGAACTGATCTTTGAAATAGACCGTATCAAATGATTCCCTCAAATAACTATCCGTGAAAAGAATATTGGTTCTGATTTTTTTCTCAATAGGTTCAAGGAGTAACCACCGTTGAAGGAAACCATCTTCATCCGGTGATTTTGGCGATTTGTCCGCCGGCGTGAAGTACCCGGAGATACTTCGCCGGGTATCTTTTTTTGTAGGATCGTTTTCATTGTTCCAGGCGCGTCCTGGTTGTGCGTGCAATGCAAGGCTTGAAAAGAATACAAGGCTCATGCAAAACAGAATCTGTCGGTTCCTCATCACAATTATTATTTATTAAAGTTGGATAGCTTTTGCCCATTCAATATCCCGCCTATCTGCTCCGTGAGCGACTGACCAAACTCCGGATGAGTCTTTCGCCATTGCAATGGAAGTTTTTTCGATCTGTGTACAGATACCCACCATCCAGGCAGGTTGTGGGATGGATCGGGAGGTGGCAGTGTCACCTGAAAGATACTCAGGGGATGTAAATGGCGGCGTTGGGATGGAATTTGTACAAAGGAAACCGCATGCGATAGACGTGCAACAGACGATTGTTTTCCCGCGGTCAAAGCATCTTTTCATTTCCGGAATCCTTTCCTTTCGCATAATCCCCATCGCCTGGCGCAAACGTTTTTTTGCCGTTGAAGGCGATTTTCACTCACACTAAAAGTACAGGGATAGGAAAAAGAATTGATGTCAGGAATCGTTCAATTACTTGTAATTTTAGAACATCGGAAAACCTAACTTCCCGTGTCTGAGGTAGTTGTAGATTAGCACACTACGACTCCTACCTTGCCACCCTCGTATTCTGATCATGAACCAACTTCCAGCCCGTGGCTTGCTTCCTAAAAACCAAAAGCAAGAACGTCTCCGGACCAGCATTTTCGCCAACCCGGATAATTCGGTAGTTAAGCAGGCAGTAAGACATATCCCTGCCCTCATTGGTCTCCAACACGACCTGTTCCATCTTCCATGTGGGATCCTTAAACCATTGTCTATGGAACTCAACAAATTCCTGTTTTGATTCTACCATCGAGCCATCTGGTAATATCAAAGTTACGTGGTCATCAACTGTAGCCTCAATGTACCCAAGATTCCTCTCGGAAATTCCCCGAAGGTGTTTCGCAAGAACCGGCGAGAACTCTTCAGTCTCATCCTCCTGGCTTTGCGAAGAGCAGCACATTGTCACTAAAGCACATATTGTGAGCATGCGTGGGTTCATGTCGGATTATTAGGATCAATTGGACTTTTGCTCGCTCACTAACCAGTTAAAATGCCGTGTATGCCGTTCGATATGGTAGACTGTAAAAATTAACCACTCAAAGACAGTCATTTGGCCGAAAGGTGGCACTTCATAAGACTCACATTTCATCGAAAAGTCAAATGTTTCAATACAATGATTGATTTCACGATTTATCAAGTCCAGCTGCTTCGCATGTTGCTGTTGGTCAAACAATTTGAAGGGAGGAACCAGGGACTCGGGCGTTTTAAGTTTCTGTTTAGTATCCAACATCATAGTTTTGATGGCTTGAACATTCGAGTCATACGGTGCAGATGATGAAGTTGCATCCTTGAAAAAGTCCTTTAGCCCCGAACTACTCATGATCACATGCTCCACAATTTGTCCCGGAGACCAGCCATCTTTAAAGGGACCATTATAGAATTCTGGGTCTACTGACACGACGAATTCACTCAGCCTGCTAAATACATTACTGGCAAATGATGCAAGTGACATCTTCTCAGCCTCCAGCTTGATGATAGCCAATGTATCCGTAAGGAGCATCGTCGTATCTGTATAATGTTTCTCGTCCCTGAATCCATCCTGAACGACAGTACATTCGCACGACGTACTATCCAACGTGTCAATCCTGAAGGTAATGAAGCAATACTCATTCGGAGTATCAGCCACCTCCCAGAACGAACTCCAATAAGAAAACTTCAATAATCTGAGTTCATCATAGATCTGTACAACCCCTTTGTCAAAGTAGTCAACACCTTCCCATGTGCCTGAGAACCGGATGTCGCTCCCCACTTCCCATGTCGTTTCAAGCTTAGCACTCCAGGCCTTCTCATAAAGTTGCCCGGATTTCAACACTTCCCATAGAGATTCCGGTGCCGAAAAAATGGTAATCGTTTTCGAAAAGCTAATGTTCCTGTTCATCGCAGCGTCCTTCTGATATGCAAAACTGGTTTCCTAATCACCTTGAGATGGAGAATATTTCACAATGTCAATACCAACACCGTTCGGATCTTCAATTGCGAAATGTCGGTCGCCCCAGGGTTCGTCACGTATTTCGATCTTAACGGGCACAGCCTTTTGTCTTATCTCGTTGTAGATTTTGTCTACGTCGTCAACTTCAATTGTCAGGTACATACCCTGACC
>JAEZDW010000412.1 GCA_023417955.1 Bacteroidota bacterium | reverse complement strand
TTCCCCTGGATCACCCCTGGAACAACCATAACTAAGACCCGACTTTACATCGACTTTACATCGAAGAATGGATAGTGGTTTCCTGCCGCAATTGGCCCCCTGGAAGGCTTGACCGCGGCATGATTGAGGATAGATAGGAATTCCGCCGGCATAAGAAGTTTTATCCATTCCTGTTTTTTACCGGACAACAATGATCAGAAATGAGGAATTGATTCCTGATTCAGCGGTATGCCAGCATTTATTTTATGATCAGTTTCATGGCAGGCTTTTGAACGAAATCAAACAGATTAAGCCGACAACACCAGATCTTTCAGACATTCAATCCACATCGGATGATCATTGAGGCTTTCAACGAGTTGAACTTTTTCGCCGCCGTTATGAACGAATAACTCCTGGTACTCTTCACCAATTTCGATAATTGTTTCAAGACAATCTGCTGTGAAGGCTGGAGAAAATGCGAGTATCTTTTTCATGCCGCGTTTTGCACAATCTTCTACAACCGCGTCCGAGAATGGTGTGAGCCACTCCTTGTCAAGACGCGACTGAAAACACACCGTGTACTTTTCAGGTGGGATTCCAAGCCTCTCGGCAAGAAGGCGTGTCGTAGCATAACAGGTTGCTTTGTAACAGAATTTATTCGCTTCGTTTATTTCTGATTCGCAGTTATGGTCGGCACATGAACCATCTTCGTGAACTTTGTCGACTTGCCGTTCAGGAAGACCGTGATATGAAAAAAGGAAATGCTCGTACTGCGAGAGATCGTATTGACGACCACGCGCTACAAACGCCTCGAGATAAGCAGGGTGATCATAGTATTGACTGACAAACCTGATTTCAGGTATTACCCACCACTTTCGCACGACACGCATGACCTCGTCGTGAGCTGATCCGGTTGTCGCAGAAGCGTATTGCGGAAACATCGGAAGTACGATGATGCGCCGGTAGTTTTTCTTTCGTATGCGTTCCAGCACGTCCGGGATAGACGGGTTTTTATATCGCATTGCGAGATATACGTCGTGGCTTTCGCCCAGCGTTTCCTGTAAAAGATCACGTGCCCGTTCGCTGTGGAAGAGCAACGGTGAACCCTCTTCAGTCCAAAGCTGCTGATAGACTTTGGCTGACTTGGGTGCTCTGAAGGGTACGATTATCACATTGACCAGCAACTTCCGTGGCAGCCACGGAATATCGATCACTCTGGGGTCGTTAAGGAATTGCGACAGGTAAGAACGAACATGCGGAACCGACGGGCTGTCGGGGGTACCGAGATTAATGAGCAAAACCGCGACTTTGTCCTTCATAAGCGAGCACGAACTTACGCATTAACACCCTTCGACAAAAATTGTTATATAAAGAGGCCCGGAAAAGACCAGGCTATCCAGCCATAAATCAGGAAGTAAAATACCCGCGTTGCACAGGCAAGTATGAAGCTCTTAAAAGGCAAGTGTACCGATCCGGCCAACATGCACGTCCCCGAAAACGGTAGTGGCGTCACTGCACCGACGATTACCAGGAACACACCGAACCTCTTCAATTGTTTGTTGTATTGCAACAAGTATCGTTCTTCGATCCGTCGATAGAATGACGTCTCTGAAAAGTATTTGCCGACGTAAAAACCAATGATTCCACAAATGAACGAGATAATAGTCAGCAATGTCAAGAAGAAGACATATTGCCCGAGAGGGACATGCATCAGCAGCTTCCACATGGACATAAAAAGTACCGGTGGAATTATTCCGAAAACAACTTCCGAAACAAAAAAGATTGAAAACAAAATCAGGGGCTTATCCTTGAGGACCCCGATGTGTTGTTCAAAGTTCGCCAGTAAAAAGTCTTTGGCAAATATGAATGCCACCAGAATCACCGCGAGCCAAAGCAGGCCTTTGATCAGATTCTTAATCAGAAAAGACGATTTTGATTCCTGTCCCGTTTCCTCCTGTTGCATACTAATTCAAAATTGGGGCCCTTCTGAAAGGTTTTGACTCATCAAATAACTTCCTATAGGTAGCGTGTCGTTTCGAGACGTATCCGCCGACTTGTTGTACGACATTAATCATTTTCGGGTTGAAGTCACCGATCCAGTTCATCTCATACTCATTGTACCGGTTATAACTTTCCTGAAGCACCTTCCTGGCGTTCATGATCATCGCACCATCAACACCTTTCCCCTGGTGTTCCGGAACGATTCCGAAAAGTATTCCGAACGCCTTGCGATTAGTTCGTAATAATGTATGTGCCAACGCAATGAGCTTGCCCTTCCAGTCGAGCTTACCATTTACGTGCTTGAATATCTGGTTGATCTCAGGAAGCGACAGGAAGAAACTTACAGGTTCATCTTTGAAGAATCCGAAGTACAACAGTTTCCTGTCCATAATCGGCTTCATCTGCTTAACCATAAGATGTGCCTGCTGCAAGGTAATCTCCGGGTTTTCGGAGCGGTTGCCCCAGGCCTTGTTATAAACGTGGTGCAGATATTCGGCGAGGCGTGGCATTTCGTCCTTACGCAGATAACGGAATGAATAATCGGGATTGCGCGCGATTAACTCTGCCTTTTCCGCCAGGCGTGGAGACAAGGGATCTTTTACCTTCCGGGCGAACGTGAGCTGGTAGAAGTAAACCTGGAATCCGTATTCCTCGAAGAAGGTCTTGTAATAGGGAAAGTTATAATTGCATTGGTAGTTTGGCTCGCGATCAAACCCTTCAACGAGCAGACCCCACCACCGATCACGGCTTCCAAAATTGATGGGGCCATCCATAGCTTCCATTCCACGTGCTGCCAGCCATTCACGACAAGTATCAAAAAGCATGAAGGCAGCCGCCTTGTCTTCGACGCACTCAAAGAACCCCATTCCGCCGGTGGGCTGGTCGTTGCCTTTGTGAACAATCTTGTCATTGACGAATGCTGCAACTCTCCCGATCGTTTCGTTCTTGTCGTCAACAAGAATCCAGCGCGCACACTGTCCGTGGCGAAACGCTTTGTTCTTCGTAGTGTCAAAGACGTTATGAATATCTTTATCGAGCGGGCGTATCCATTTGCCTTCGTTTCGGTATAATTTGACCGGAAGCATCAGGAACTCGTTAGCCAAATGCTCATTAGTTACTTCTACAATCCTCATCCTTGTTCGGCTGCTATTGGGCTGGTTCGGGAGACCCCGCTCCTCATTCGGTTGGGCAATATAATATGAAACCTCGTACCCTGGAAAGGCTTGCTTGATACGGTGATCTGACCACCAAGTTTGTCGACGGCATTCTTCACGATGTAGAGGCCGATTCCGGAGCCATCAGACTGTTCTGTGGCACGATAAAACATTTCAAAAATCCGCACCAGGTTTGCATCATCGATTCCAATGCCGTTGTCAGCAAAGGATATCTCGGCGCGATGACTGTCGACGAACACTTTTATAGTTACCTCCGACTGAACGTCTTCGGTTTGCCTGTACTTAATGGCATTTGAAATCAGGTTGCGAAAGATTTCGGAAATCCGCCAGGGGTCACTGAAAAACTCATCACCGCTTACGTTTATTATCCGTTTGATTTCGCCTGCTCCTTCGAGGTAGTTAAGGTCATTGAATGTGCGTTCAATAATTTGTGAAAAGTCAACCTTGCTGATGGTGACATCCATCTTGAGATTCTTTGAATGGCTCAATACGTCACCAATAAAGTGGTCAAGCTGTTCCACCTTACCTCCGATAATATCGATGTACGTTAAAGGATTATCCGTATTACCGGGAAGTTTCGCGAGGTTTACAAGACCAAGGATTGACGATAAAGGGGCGCGAAGGTCATGAGAAACCTTGTACACAAAGTTGTCGAGTTCCGCATTTCGTATTTTGAGTTCCTCTTCGACCTTAATACGATCAGTTATGTCAATATAAACTCCATAAATGCCTATCGTCTGATTTTCCTGCATGATAGGCACGCCGTAAAGAATCACGTTTACAATTCTTCCGTCTTTGTGGCGACGCAACGTGTCCAGCTTCACTACTTTGTTAGACGTGATGAGGTTGTTAAGGTCGATGCCTTCGTTATGAAGATGATCGGGAACAATAAAGTCGTTGAGATTTTTTCCCTTCAGCTCGTGCATCGGGTAACCAAACATCTGCTCAAATCCCGGATTGACCTGGGTCACCTTGCCATTTTCATTAAGGAGAACGACGGCGATGGGAACGTTCTGAAACAATTGCGTAAACATTGTTTCATTCTTCTTCAGTCGTGCCTCAGCCTGCTTTCGTTCAGTTATGTCACGGAAGATTACCTGGATTGAAGGCGAGCCTTTGAACATAAACGGAAAGGCCGAAGTCTCTACATCGATGACTCTTCCATCAACACGAAGAAACTTTTGTTCAACCATTTTCGTCGGCGTGACGGCAGCAACCTCCTTAAGCTTCCCTACAATATTATCACGATAGTCGGGATGAATGTAATTAAGTACATGCGTGTTAACCAATGAAGGCGGTGCAGCACCGAGGATTTCGTGCGCTTGTGCATTTGCATACACAAGTTTTCCGTGATTATGTACAACGATACCGATAGGCAAACGCTCCACCAATGCGTCGTAACGAAGTTCACTTTCCTTAAAATACTCGCGGCGATCCGTGACATCCTGAATAATCCCTCTGCGACACACGGAACCGTCAGCCAGTTTTTCAAAATTTGACCGCACTTCCATCCATCGTTCCTGGCCGCGCACGATCATGCGTCCATGCCAATACCATTCCCCGCCGGTTTTGAGACTTGCTTGAGAGGACTGTATCATGGAAGGAAAATCTTCCGGGTGTACCATGAGATCCATAAGGGTTGGATCATTGATTACTGAGTCCGGCTCAACACCCAGAATTGCACGAGACGACTCGCTCAGGTACCTGAAGTGACCCTCGCCGGCAGCCGAAATCACATACTCATACAAGACTACCGGAATATTCGCCAGATCCTGCATAATGGTGGGAACCGATAATTCATTTCGTTTAATGCCAAGCCGAAAGGGTATCCATGCAAGATAAGCCTAACGCCGGTAGAAAACAATTGCGAAACACCCAAACCGGACATTTTAGAGTTGCTGTACCGGCTTACCACGACTCATTCAATCCCTTTTGTAAACAGCGCTTTCAATGAATCCCGAATAAAAAGACCGGGAATCCATCTTCCGCAGGCCTGCAAGAATAAGCTGACGGTTCCAGTCGGGCAATGAAAAAACGCTAACACCGGCGAAAGCCATGAAGAATGCATACATCCCGACAAGGAGAACGCGGTGCCACCATTTGCGCCTGACAAAATCGGCTACCAGCCACATGCCATCCGGAGCCATACATTCTGTTATTCTCGTTATCACGTTTTGCAGGTCCACGACAGAAAACATGTCAAGAAAAAAATAGGTGACCACAACATCAAATGACTGCCCGTGTGGGATGTCCTCAAATCCGCCATGTACAAAAACCGTCTGCAAGCCGGGTGGTTTCGCCTTTTCAGCAATGGCCAGCATGCGAGCCGAGCTATCTACATAAACGACATGTGCATCGGGTACATATTGGTGCAACGCTGAAAGAAAGACGCCGGTACCCCCTCCGACTACCAGTATGCGTGACGCCTTTGGAATACGATCAAGGAACACGTGCTGTGAATTTTTGATCGCATTTCCATAAACAAGCGATGCAAGCTTGTCGTAATAGGGGGCAATGAAATCAAATCCATTGGTCTTGCTCATGACAGAAGGACGACAACCAGAGGTAAAAGAAAGAGTGCGTCACCTGCAAGACGGAAGTTGTCCATCCGGACAAAGTAATCACGCCTTAAATAGATAATAATATGGCCGCAGCCAATCAACCACGGCAACAAGAAAAATATACTGAACGCACTCAACACCAGCAGTCCTGTCTGAATGGCAAAAACCACAAACAGAACGACAACCGTCGCATCCCGCCCCACCCGAGTAACAAATGAGAAAGAACCCTGCCTGATGTCACGATCATAATCAAACCAGGAAAAAAGGATAAGATTCAGCAGTGCGGCGAGATAAAACTGAAAAATAAGGGGAAGCGAATTTTGCAGAGGAATTGACCAATCTGCCAGGACGGGAACGAGAATCCCCGCAGTATACAATGCAGCTGCGAAAAATTCTTTCGCCCAGTGGATACGTTGTATGAGAAGAAAGTAAACCCCGGCAACCAATCCGAGTATCACACCGGCGCGAATCATAGTTCCAGGCAGAAGCCACACCAGAATCAGGTCGGCAATTATTAATGCACACGTAATCGTACTGAGTACCCCGAAGTGTCGGACATGAAACAGGTGGCGGTCAGTATTTGCGTTTTCACCCATCTTCCAGGCATCCAGTAGATGATCCGTTGTGTATAGTATCCACACGCTTAATGAGAGGACAAGAAGTGCGAGCCACGAAACGGGTACATTGAAAGCCTTCGCGAAAAAGTAGCTGTTACACGCTGCACCACATGCAACATCGATGCTGAGCGTATTGACGGGTCTGTATAAATCGCTTGCGGGCATAAACAAAAAAAGTCTCCGCGAGGGGAGACTTTTTTGATTCTTTTCGTCGTGGATCAGGAAGACTTAAGTGCCTCCGCACCGCCGACGATCTCAAGAATTTCCTTGGTAATCGCCGCCTGTCGTGTTCTGTTGTACGTCAGTCTGAGTTCCTTAAGCAACTCACCGGCATTTTCCGTTGCCTTGTCCATGGCAGTCATTCGCGCTCCATTTTCAGCTGCATTTGAATCAAGCAGCGCCTTGAACAATTGAATCTTGATAGATTTCGGAATCAGACCTTTCAGAATCTCCTCCTGTTCGGGTTGGTAAATATAGTCTATTTGATTGGTCTTTGACGATTCCGCTGCCGGCGGCAAAATCGGGAGCAGCTGCTCCATACGCACGATTTGCGTAGCCACGTTCTTGAACTCGTTGTACACCAATATTACCTTGTCATACTTTGCTGCCCTGAAAGCATCAATGATGTAATCACCGGCCTCAGAAACGTGTTCAAAGTCAAGATGACTGAAGATGTTTCCATACTGGCTTATCACTTTTGCGCCGCTCCGTTTGCTGAAGAACTCCACAGCCTTTCTGCCCATAGGAAGAAATGACACATTTCCTGCTCTCATTTGTCCGGCATAGTTTTCTTCGATAAGACGAACGACGCCTTTGAAGATATTGCTGTTGAACGATCCGCAAAGACCCCGGTCAGAACTAACCGCTACAACAAGCACTCTGCCGGAGTCACGGACAGCACTGTACCATGTATCGGTATCTGCATCCGCCTGCGCTGCTGAAAGGTTCTGAAGAATCGAGCCAAGCTTCTGCGCGTAGGGTCTGAGTTGTGTGATACGGTCCTGCGACTTACGCAACTTGGCAGCCGCCACCATCTTCATGGCTTTGGTGATCTGTTGCGTACTGACAACCGAATTTATTCTGTTCTTTACTTCCTTTAAGCTGGCCATCTTGCCTGACGATTAAACGTATTGTTTTGCCAAATCGGTAGCCACCTTCTTGATGGTCTCCACATCCGCATCTTCAAATTTTCCTGCTCTGAGGTTGTCGAGCACTGCCTGATGACTTCCACGCATGAGTTCGAGAAACTCCTTCTCAAACTGTTTTACTCTGGCAACCGGCACGCGGTCCAGGAATCCCCTTGTTGACGCGGTGATAATTGCGATCTGCTCTTCAACAGGAACCGGTGCAAACTGATCCTGTTTGAGGATCTCAGTATTCCGGCGACCTCTTTCAATGGTAAGTTTTGTAGCAGCGTCGAGATCAGAACCGAATTTCGCGAATGCTTCGAGCTCGCGGAATTGAGCCTGGTCAAGCTTAAGCGTACCGGCAACTTTCTTCATTGACTTGATTTGCGCCGAACCTCCCACGCGTGATACCGAAATACCTACGTTAATCGCAGGACGAATACCAGAGTTGAAGAGGTTGGTTTCGAGGAATATCTGTCCGTCAGTGATCGAAATTACGTTGGTTGGAATATATGCCGACACGTCACCAGCTTGCGTTTCAATGATCGGCAATGCAGTGAGTGATCCGCCACCCTTCACTAAGTGCTTGATAGAAGCAGGGAGGTCATTCATGTTCGCTGCGATCTGATCGTTGTTGATGATCTTGGCGGCGCGCTCAAGAAGACGTGAGTGAAGGTAGAATACGTCACCAGGATAAGCTTCGCGTCCGGGAGGTCTTCTCAGAAGGAGTGACACCTCGCGGTAAGCCACAGCCTGCTTGGAAAGGTCATCATAAACAACCAATGCAGGGCGACCAGTATCCCGGAAGAATTCACCAATGGCTGCACCCGTAAATGGAGCAAAGAACTGCATTGGAGCAGGGTCAGATGCTGCTGCAGATACGATGACGGTATATGGTAATGCACCGGCTTTCTCAAGAGCCGCAGCAACGCTTGCAACAGTTGATGCTTTTTGTCCCACGGCAACGTAGATACAGTACACAGGCTGACCACGTTCAAAGAATTCGCGCTGGTTAATGATTGTATCAATCGCGACAGCGGTCTTACCAGTCTGGCGATCTCCGATGATCAATTCGCGCTGACCACGTCCGATGGGAATCATTGCATCAATAGCCTTGATACCCGTTTGAAGGGGCTCATTAACCGGCTGCCTGAAAATTACGCCGGGTGCTTTACGTTCCAGCGGCATCTCATAAAGATCGCCCTTAAGGGGCCCCTTGCCATCAACGGGCTGACCAAGTGTGTCAACAACGCGACCAAGCATACCGTCACCAACTTTTACCGATGCGATTTTACCTGTGCGTTTCACAGTAGCGCCTTCGCGGATGTCTTTGTAATCACCGAGCAACACCGCACCGACGTTATCCTCTTCCAGGTTCAGGACCAATGCCTGGAGGCCGTTCTCAAAGACGAGAAGCTCCCCGGCCTGAGCCTGGGTGAGGCCATAAATCCTGGCCACGCCATCACCTACGGTAAGGACTGTTCCTACTTCTTCGAGTTGCGCATCGGTGCGCGACTGCGCTAATTGTTCACGTAATATCGCTGAAACTTCATCTGGTCTGATCTCTGCCATGATTGTTGAGTCGTTAAAATTTTTATCAGTTCTCCCTTCGGGAATTAATATTCTTTAATGTATGGGTTCTTACTAAATTCAAGTTGCAGCCCTTTCAGCTTGGTCTTGATAGAGGTGTCAACCTGCCTGTCTCCAACTTTCAGCACGAATCCTCCTATCAATTCGGGATCCACCATCTCTATCATCTCAACTTCGTTCTTGCTGATTAACGTTTTCACCATTGCTCTGAACTCAGCGCGAAGCTTTTCATCAATCGGCGTAGCGGTAGTCAGGTAAGCTTTGCCTATGCCTTTGTAGTCGTTGTAGGCATTGTGGAATTCACGTGCAATAGCAGGAAGGATAGGCTCACGAAACTTCTTTGAAATCAATTCCAAAATGGCCAGCGTAAGCGCATTAAATCTGCCTTTGAACAGCGCGTTGAAAATCGCAAGTTTCTTGTCGTGCTTAATGATGGGGTTGCTGACCATCAGCGCGAATTCGCGATTCTCGTCAATCAGGCGCGCAAACTCCCGCATATCGTTGTGCACTTCCTCCAACACGTTTCGCTCTACCGCGAGACTAAGCAGAGATTTTACGTAACGGTAAGCAGCTCTTGATTCTGCCATGCTTAGTTAAGCTTTAGATCGTTAATGTATGTTTCCACCAACGCGCGCTGCTCTTTGTCGCCTGCGAGATTTTTCTTCATCAGCTTCTCTGCGATTTCAAGCGAGAACATCGCGACCTGAACCTTAACCTCTTTAAGAGCGGCCTGTTTTTCGATGTTGATGGCTGCACGGGCATCATCAATAATTTTGTCAGCAGTTTTCTTAGCGTCAGTTTGGGCTTCTTCGAGCATGCGATTAGCGGCCTCACGTGCCTGACGCATGATGCGCTCACGTTCCTCCCGGGCTTCCTGCAGCAGCTTTTCATTGTCTGCCTTTAGAAGAGCTATCTCCTGTTTCGCCTTCTCCGCGGTATCAAGCGCCGACTGAATAGACGTTTCGCGTTCTTTCAGCGAAGCGAGAATTGGTTTCCAGGCGAACTTCGCGAGGAAAAGAAACAAGCCCACAAATACAACGAGCTGCCAGATAATAAGACCCGAACCCGGGGTGAGAAGTTCCATATTGTTGTGTTACAGTTTTACTTTTAAAAGTGAAACCTGGCGCTGCCAATTGCATTGCCAGGTTTCAGGATTAAGCCTTGAACGAAATCAGCAGACAGATAACCAGCCCGAAAAGAGCGGCTACT
Organism: Bacteroidota bacterium; assembly: GCA_023417955.1. Classification (GTDB taxonomy): domain Bacteria; phylum Bacteroidota; class Bacteroidia; order Cytophagales; family Cyclobacteriaceae; genus Ohtaekwangia. Next base: position 3,432 of record JAEZDW010000412.1, on the reverse strand, counting down.
TCAATCAGGGCGGCGATGATCAGCATAGCTCCCTGGATTTTTCCAGAAGCTTCAGGCTGACGCGCCATGCCTTCCATTGCGGCAGCACCGATCTTACCGATACCAAGTCCTGCGCCAATTGCTACAAGACCAGCACCGATTCCGGCACCCATGATTGCGTAAGCGATGTCCAATAAAATTGCTAAAAGCATAATTGTATTTATTATAAGTGAAACAAAAGAGTCTTAATTAATGGTGATCCTCCGCCTTTGCCATACCAATGTAAAGGGATGTAAAGAGCGTGAACACGTAAGCCTGAATCCCCGCCACCAGAATCTCGATCAAATTGATAAACAGCACAACCAGCGAAGATGCGATGCCTACAAAGTAACTCTGAAAGATAAAGGTGAGCGCAATAAGGCTCAATATCACAATGTGACCCGCGGTAATCGCCACAAACAAACGAACCATCAGCGAGATCGGCTTAGTGAAGATTCCAATGATCTCCACCGGAAGAATAACGATCCTCAATGGCAGCGGCACGCCCGGTGTCCAGAAAATGTGCGACCAGTACGACTTGTTTCCGCTTACGTTCGTGATGATGAACGTGAGTACGGCCAGCGTCATGGTAACAGCAATATTCCCTGTAAGGTTGGCGGCACCGGGAAGTAGTCCGAGCAGGTTACCAAACAGGATAAAGAAAAACAACGTCAATAAATAAGGCATGAACTTCTCGTACCCGTGACCAATATTTGGCTTCACCACTTCATCGCGAACGAAAAGGATGATGGGTTCAATCAGTGACTGCAATCCTTTGGGAGCTTTCCCAGCATTGCGTTTATATGCTTTAGCTACAGAAAGGAACACAAGTATCAGCACCAACGAATTGATCAGAAGCATGGCAACGTTCTTGGTGATCGACAGGTCGAAAACGGGTTCTCCGGTTGACTCAAGGTAAATATGATTGTGGTCGAGTTTGTAGCCGTTATAAGGGATCAGTTCGTGATGCTCGTCATAGAACCTGGCTGACGAAAAGATGTCCAGGCCGCGTTCCTTTGAATATACAATGACCGGAAGATACAGTGTTCCGCCGTGGCCGTCCCAGAAATGCCAGACATGGTCGTCGAGCACGTGGTGGATGATTACTTCCCCGACGTTAAGGCCTTCCGCCCCGGTCGTTTCGTGGTGGTCAGGTTCAGCAGGAAGTTCGTCCTGTGCCAGTGCAGGAACGGCGGCAAAAACAATGGAAAGAAAGAAAAAAAGCGTGCGGTGAAAACGGCTTAAAGTGCTGAAAAACACGGTCATCTGGCTTATTTTGGGGGTTTTCAAATCCGAGCGCAAAGGTATCAATTAAACCTCCAGAAAAAAATCTTTGGAAAAAATTTTAGGCCTTTCCTGAAGCGCCTTTTTCAGCGTGTTTTTCGATATAAAAAGACGATTTCCAAAGCCGTCAGAACAACATAAATGACCAGAAATCCGATGGCATTTGCAGTCGCGTTCGGGCGGTCCTGGTAGATCACAACGAAGATGAAGGCGCCGCCCAAAATAAGCTTGAGCAACATCGAAAGCAGGTAATATTGAGTGAATGCCTCGCGACCAGCCCTGCTCACCAAAGCAAAGAGGACCGCGGTTAGCAAACTCAGGAAGATGAGTGTCTCCCAGATGAAGGTGGCCTGACCACTGCCAAAAAGGGGGACAGTGAGCCAAATGGCAAGAGCCAGTACGACAACGGCGATTCCCAGCGCCGTAAGAAACGGTTTCAAGTTATTCCTTATTAACTGAGCGATATAGTTGGTACATCATACCGCCGAATGCCAGAAATCCAAAAAGAAGCATGAATGCCGGAAAGGTCAATTCCAACCATTGATCGAGGCGGTACCCCAGCCATCCGCATATCGCGATTGCGCTCAGCAGCTGAAAGGCCAGCCCGCTATATTTCAGGTAGGCGTTAGACGGTTTTGGCTTCCGATTGGGAGAGGGTCCGGGTGACGCCATTGGTGTTTTCTCCAATTTTGATATCCTTCACAGTTGCTCCCATCTTGCATGTACCATTAAATACTGCACCCGGTTCAACAACCATCTTTCCTGTAATGATATCCCCATTGATCACGGCAGTGGACTTAAGTACCAGCAGTTCCGTTATCTCAAGCTTGCCCCGTACTTCGCCTTCGATATCAGCATTCAAAGCGAGGATGTTACCTTGAACATGTGACTGGTGTCCGAGAGCGACTTTCGACTTCGATTTGATGTTTCCGGCTACTTTGCCTTCGATGCGAATGTTACCATACGTCTCCACGTTTCCTTCGAGGAAGGTTCCTTTTCCGATAGTGTTGCTGGAGTTGCTGATCTCCTCCGCAGCCCGTGTCTTTTCTTTTGAGGTTAGCATTAGGTTGGAGTTTAAAAATTAATAAATTCTTCCGGGTTCAGGGAGTTGCCGTTATTCCACAGTTCAAAATGAAGGTGCGGTCCATTGGTTAGTTCTCCACTGTTACCAACTATAGAGATGATCTCGCCACCATTAACAAAAGAACCAACTTTTTTCAAGAGTTGTGCATTGTGCTTGTAAGCGGAGATCAAATTGCCCCGGAGCTGGACCATGATTACATATCCAGCGTCCTGGGTCCAGGACGAAAGAATGACTGTTCCGTCAGCGATGCATTTGACAGGTTCATTTGCCTTCGCGACTATATCTACACCGAGGTGGTTCTTCTTCACGTCATAGCCGTCGGAGACAAAACCTGTTATCGGCGTATAAAAAAAAGTTTCTTCTAACTCGCGGTTCTTTGGCTTCGTGAGCGAAATCAACGCCAGTCCCGACTCTTCAAAGTCTTTCCGAAATGCAGAGTCATTCGGCGCAGCGTTAAGATTGGTCGGACGGGTAAACGGAGGGTTTTCAGTATCAATGGCAGCATCCAATCCGCCGGCGGTCGTGTCGCCGCTAAGTACTCGCGTGACGCTTCGTATGAATAAATCTTTATTTTCTACCGCTGTGGACAGTGAGTCGACAGCCTGATGCAGGGCATCAAGTTGTTTGCTCATCAACAGTTGCTCGTGCTTCGGATCAAACCACCGGGCGAGAATCGTCTTGCTTATGAACATGCTCATCCCAAACAGGAGCGTGAACATGATAACCGAAAACAAGATCACCTTCGAATACGTGAACCCAAGACTCGTCCGCTCGGCAAAGTTCTCCTCGCTACGGATAATGAGTTGATATTTGGTCGTTAGCCAGTTTGAGAGTGTCTTTCTGGGTCGCAAATCCGGTTTTTTCGAACAAAATTAACCCTGATTGACATCGGGAACAAATTCGGGGGTAAATTTGGCTTTGTCCTCGCCGACAGGTTTATTTTTTCTTTGCACACTTTTACTAATTTTCCTTACTGAAATATTGCAGCGGCTGATTTTTCGTTCTTTTCAAATGACCATTATGGGTGCGAAGCGGCTCCTTCACCT
>JAEZDW010000406.1 GCA_023417955.1 Bacteroidota bacterium | reverse complement strand
GTGATGAGGACGCCTGAATCCTGACGCTGCGATGAAATACAAACCTGTGGCTGCCGTTCCGGGTGACGATACTTGAGGGCGTTGCTGATGAGGTTAAACAAAATGCTTTTGATGTAAGGCCGGATCGACATGATCACCGACACTTCTTCAAAGTTGGTTCGCACACTGGCTTTGGCCTGATCGACCTCGTCCTGCAGGTTACTCAAGACACCTGCAACTTCCTCAGCGAGGTTCACAGGTGAAAAGATTTCCATTGAGAAGGTACGTATGTCAAGTATTGTACTCAGTTCGCGGAATACGAGATCGAGTTCCTGGCTTGACGTAGCCAACCGGTCGATGATACCGCGAGTTTCCGATGAATCGCAATCCTGCATTTGTATCAGCTGGCATAAGCCGATGATCCGCGCAACGGGGGCCCGCAAGTTATGCGCAGTGACGAAGGAGTATTGCTCAAGTTGTCGGATATGTTGTACCAACTCCGCCGTGCGTTTCTCGACTTCCTGCTCGAGGCGTGCATTCTGGTGTTGAATCTCATCTTTCTGCAAACCAATGATAGCGTTCACCTCGGCGAGTTTCTTATTTTGAAGCGCAATCGCGTCATGCTGTTCGCTGATTTCTTCTTTTTGTTGGTGGAGCTTTTCATTCAGGCTCTGCAGCTCTTCATTCATCGCAACGAGTTCATCGTTTTTTTTCTCAACCAGGGACTTCTGCTCATTGAGCAGTTTGTTGTCATTTTGTTTCTGATAGATGGTATAACAGAGACCTGCGAATGAGAGGATGAACAGGCAAATAATCCCCAGGAACGTGTTCCGGACATTGATTTGTTGCTCCGCTTCCAGGGCTTTCTCCTTCTGCAGGAGCGCGAGCTGAATGCGGTGGCGTTCAGCCTCGAATACCTGCCCCACATTGTGATAAGCTTCAGACATAGCCAGGTGGCCGTCTTTAACAACGGTTTCGCTATAATTTGATTTGTCTACAAGTCGTGGCCGCAACAATGTTGTCTTCACCGTCACATCACCACGCGTAAAAAGCGTTTCAGCTTCTACGGTCTTACCCGCAGCCAGATCCATCGCGATCTCTGCGGCAGTATGTGCCAGCACTTTTATGGGTTTGTATATTGTCATCGCCTGGCTCCCGCTGATGATGTTGCGGATCGCGCTCAGGTCGGCATCCTGACCACACACCTGAACCTTGCCGCGAAGTTCACCGGGCATTGCCTGAATGAACCCGTTGGCGAGAGCATCGTTGCCGGCAATGACGACGTCGGGGGCCTGATTCCCTTTTGCAAAGTAATGGCTGCCGAATTCATAGGCCGCGATTTCACTCCAGTTCTTCTGCGTATGATCTGCAATTACAGTGATGTCACCCTTGTCGATATATGGTTTCAGTACTCCCATCAGGCCTTTGCGCAGCAGGATGGCGTTATTATCCGAAGGCGGGCCGTTAAGTAATACGTACTTCCCTTTCGGCATTCGCTCGGCGAAATACCGTCCCTGCATACGCCCTACTTCTTCGTTGTCGTATGAGATATAATAATCAACGTACTTGCTGACGACGAGCCGGTCATAGGAAATCAACGGTATCCCGGCTTCTTTGCACATGGCAGCAACTTCGGCGGCCCTTTCGCCGTCAAGCGGAACCATTACAAGCACGTCGATTCCATCCGCGATAAGTTTCTTTGCCATCGCAACCTGGCCTTCGTGTTCGTATGCCAGTTCCATGATGGTCTTCCCGCCTAATTCTGTAATGCGTTCGGAGAATAGTTTTTGATCGAGATACCAGCGATCGCTGACGAAAGTGCCCAGCAGAAACCCGACGCGCTGGGCCATAAGCGCGTGGCCGAGCAGAATAAACAGACATACCAAAAATGTCCGGCGCGAGAGCAACATAATGAATGCGTCAGGTTGTGACCGAATGTAAATAATTTTGGCCAACGCGCCATCCGCCGATCACGGACGGGGTACCTGATTTCTAAGAGTGCAGCCCCTCCTACAACGTCATGGGTATGGGAATTTTGCAGAATACGAGAGATTTCTTACCTCACGATTTTCGATATTCAACGTCGTAGTTTCGCGAAAGCGTTTAAGAAAACCATAAAACAAAAAAGGACTGCTCATTCGGAGCAGCCCTTTCTGAAGAATTGTGCAATTGCGGTTATTCTTGTTTCACCGTTTTAGCCTGAGGAACTGATTCGAGTTCGATACGCTCTTCTTTTTCGTATCCGAATATCTGATCAAGTGTCAGTTGCTGAACCTTTCCATACTGATTCAACTCCTTGAAGTTGACTTTGTCCTTGCTGCCAATAAGCACCACGTTGTAGGAATTGTCCTTCAGGTATTCCTGCTGGAATTTCTCAACATCATCCAGTGTGTACTGTTGTACTTTTTCGTAGATATCCTTGCGCACGTCGTAATTAAGGCCGCGTTTTTTGGCTGACTCATACGAGAAGAGGATTGCCGTTTTGGTGATGCGTTCACTTTCAATCTGATTCAGGATCGCGTTCTTAGCAACCTCAAATCCATTGTCGGAACGCGGGAAGTTGCGCACGAGGCCCAACATCGCTTTCATGGCCTCCGGTTGTTTGTCGGCCTGCGTTCCAATGTAGGCAAAGAACGTATCGTCGTCATCAGCATGCCCTGCAGATCCATAGCTGGCGAACGCAGAGTAAGCCAAACCCTGTGCCTCACGCAATTCCTGGAATACCGGCGAAGCCATGCTCGAACCGAAGTATTCGTTGAATAAGCGGCTGATCGGCAAACGCGAAGCATCAAACTGGCTGCCTTTGTTCAGGAAAATAATTTCTGCCTGAACCATATCGTAGTCTGTCCAGTAGACCTGCGGAGTTGCGTTATCCTGCATAGCGAATTTCACACGCTCAGGCGCAGGTTTAAGCTGATCCGGTAATGTATGATTCTTTTCAAGCGTGGCCAGCAGTTTATCTTCCGGTTCCGGTCCAAAATAAAGAACGCGATGTTCCGTCTTCGTAAAATCCCGAATGATTTCGATGAGTTCATCAGGCTTCAACTCGCGAAGTTGCTTATTGGTGAGCACGTTAGTAAAAGGCGAGTTCGGGCCATAAAGACCGTAGTTCATCAGCCCGCTGAACATGATGGCCTGCTTGTCCTTCTTCAGGTCTTCGCGCTTCTTGAATATACCGTCAACCATTTTCTTCATGGCTTCTTCGTCGGCCTTCGGATTTGCGAGCAGTTTTTCAAACAATACAAGCGATTCGTCCATTGTTTCTTTCAAACCTTCGAGGTAAATGTAGGTCTGATCCTGAGATGCGTTCACTCCAAAATTTGCACCCAGGCGGTAGAATTCTTTCTTAAAATCCTCAGCACTCATGTCGTCGGTACCGAGGTATTGCAGGTATTCGATAGCAACCTTGATCTTGGGATCGTTATTGCTGCCAACATCCGAAAGATAGAACAGTGTGTAGAGGTCGTTTTCCTTGTTTTGTGTATAAAGTACTTCCACACCTTTATTCATCTTAAGCTTTTTGATGTCTTTATCGTAGTCGATGAATACCGGCTGAAGCTTCTCAACCTTTTTCGATGAGATAGCTTCGTGGAATGGTGATTTGTTTTCCTTGTTCAGCGTCACTTTCGTGATGGCAGGCTTCGTTACCTGTTGTGCATTCGGATCCTTACCAGTGCGTTTGTAAACAATCGCGTAATTGTTTCCATAGTGTTCATTCGCGAACTTCACGATGTCTTCCTTCGTGTATTCGCGCAGGCGGTCGATACGCGCGATGTAGTCGTTCCACGGAATATCATTCGTAAATGCCATGACGAGATCGTTGGAGCGTGACCAGTTGCGTTGTGATGCACGGATCTGGCTCTTCTTTAGATCGTTAATCGTTGCTTCAACCAGCCAGTCTTCAAATTCCCCTTTTTTCAGAAGTTCAATCTGTTCGAGAAGGAGATCGCGGACTTCATCCAATGTCTGACCTTCACGTGGACGCCCCTCGAACGTATGAATACAATAGTCATTCATTGCATCTACGTATGAGCTCGGTTCGATGACACGCTGCTGTTGCTTCAGGTTAATATCGATCAATCCGGCTTGCGAATTTGCAAGAATCATGTCACAAAGAGTGAGCAGATCATAATCGCGCGAGCTGCGTCCGTTGAAGCGGAAGCCAATGTTAACCCATTCCGCATCGGGCCCAAATACTTCACGAACCACCGGTGCGGTGAGCGGATCCTCCTCTATGCGCGTATACGAGGGCAGATTTTCATTCGGTTCCCAGGCGCCAAAGTATTTGTCGATGAGCGCGATTGTCTTGTCGTAATCAAGGTCACCACTGAGGCAGATCGCCACATTGTTTGGTCTGTAATATGTGTCGAAGTACTCCTTGATTGCAGTTATGGAAGGATTCTTAAGGTGGTCAATTGTTCCTATAACAGTCTGGGTACCGTAAGGGTGCTTCGAGAACATGGACCTGTACAAATTCTCATAAGTTTTCCAGTAGTCATTGTCAAGACTCCGGTTCTTTTCTTCGTAAACGGCCTCAAGTTCCGTATGGAACAGGCGCGGTACGATCATACGGAAACGGTTTGCTTCGATCTCCAGCCAGTTCTCAAGTTGATTAGCCGGAATGTCGTTGATATATACGGTGCGATCTTCCGTGGTGTAGGCGTTGGTTCCGCGGGCACCGATTACGCTTACCATTTTGTCGTATTCATTAGGGATGGCAAACTTCGAAGCCTCGAAAGAAACCTTGTCGATCTGATTGTACATTGCAGTACGTTCTTCAGAGTCCTGCAACTGACCGTATGCAGTGAACAACCGTTCGATGCTGTCAAGCAAAGGCTGCTCCGACTTCCAGTCCAGGGTTCCGAAGTCAGATGTCCCCTTGAACATGATATGCTCGAGGTAGTGAGCGAGACCTGTATTATTTGCGGGATCGTTCTTCCCTCCTGCTTTGACTGCGATTTGTGTTTGCAGGCGGGGCTCATCCTGGTATTGGCTCAAATACACTTTCAGTCCATTCTTTAAAGTATAAATCCTCGCTTTCAGCGGATCATTCGGAACGTACTGATAGGTGTAGCCATTGGATTCGGCCGTCTTGAGTTCATAAGGCGCGTCTTGTTTACATCCCGCTGCTACCAGCGCAAGAAAAAAGACGAGCAACCTGAATTGGTTCATCGGTCGTTGCATAAATATAATTTAGTTAGAAATGGGTTGAATTTCGATTAAGATTTGCCGCCAATCGTGAACAGGAAAGAATGCCTTCACGTCGATCATAAACGGGTGCTCATTGAGGTTGAGTTACGCCTCCAAGATGGCAAGGAATCATGAAAAGTTTCAGCAAAAAGCTGAAATTCCGTTAATCCGTTACAGGATCGGTAATGGAACGGGTTTCGACAACGTATTCGACCGGTGAAATTCCGGTGACTTCTTTAAAGGCCTTGGTAAAACCTGACATATTCGAAAAGCCGACCCGACCTGCTATTTCACTCACCTGAATATTTTCCGCACGCAGCATCCGCTTGGCCTCGTTAACCCGGAAGTTCCGGATGTACTCACCGGGAGCTCGGTTAATCAGCGCTTTCAGTTTTCGGAACAGTTGAATTTTGGTGAGCGAAAGGGCGTCCGCCAAATCTTCGACACCGTATGACGAATTGTGGTAGTTGTTTTTTACGAGCCCGTTCAACCTTTGGATGAACGCTGCTTCTTCTGCAAAATAAGGCTCGATAGGGCCTTCTCCTTTGAGTTGTTTCTGGAACGCGTTGTAAAGATGGCGGCGCTGATCAAGGAAACTGCGAATTTCGATCAGCAGTGTTCGCGCATCAAAGTCCGGCCGAATGCATCCATCTGCCGGTACCGGCAAAGTTGAACCGAATTCATGTTCAGCATCCAGGATAATTACCGGGATGTGACTTGTCGCCGTTGCTGCTTTCAGCAGATGGCACAATGAACCCCCGTCCATTCCGGGCATGAGTGCATTGGTGATAACAAGATCAGGCACAACTTCAAACGCCTTTCGGAAGGCCTTCAATCCGTTCTTGGCAGTAATCACGCGATAATTGAGCCTTAACGTGTTTGCGATGAAGGTTCGCATCTCCTCATCTTCCTCGGCGACGAGAATTGCGGGCGCAGAGTCCGTCGAAAAATAGGTAGGGACAAATCCTGCCGTTTCCGGCTCTCCTACGGCGGGTTCGGAAACATCGGGATTGGACGTATCCTCTAAGCCTGCACCGGTAAACCCTGCCAGGGTTCGCGATCTGCGATACTTGCGGTATCGGTCGAAAGCGTAGATTACCAGAACGAAGAAAAGAGCAAGGGTCGCGAGAAAAAAGATGGACATGAAACGCTCATCATTATATATCGCGGACGACAATTCAGCGTAAGAGTCGGAAGAAGAATCAGCGACAGGCTGATCGAGTTGCGGGTCTGTAACGCGGACTTCTGAAATAGAAGGGAACAGCCTGCAGCCGGAAAACTGCTGTAGAAATCCCGAAATACCGCGACCAAATGCGGACCCGGGAAGCAACATAGCAAGCATTTCTGTTAACTGCATAATCCTACTCTTAAGAAGGCTTCCAGAAAGATAAAAAAATTTGCTAAATAAGCCATATCTACTTCATTGAAATTGAAGCGGTTAACCGTATTATTCCGGTATCAAAAGTCGGTAGCGGGGATTTTTTCCCCATCAGCCGGAGTGCTGTTGGTCATTGTGGGAATTTCGCGATTCATATTTATGTTCGCTGAAACTTCAGAACAATGCATTTCTATCAACGCGAAATAACGCTGCCGCCGAGACGACGTGGCTTTCACCTCATCACTCATCTTGTGACCGATGCGATTCCCGAACTCAGCAAGATTGAAACCGGGATGCTTCAGGTATTTATTAAACATACTTCAGCGGGGCTGACGATCAATGAAAATGCTGATCCAACGGTAAGGCTGGACTTCGAAAGCCATTTCAACCTGATGGTACCGGAAAATGCTCCGTATTATGAACACGACAGCGAAGGTTCGGATGACATGCCCGCGCATCTGAAAGCATCACTGCTGGGATCGTCGGTGTTGATACCCGTCACCCGCGGACGACTCAACCTCGGCATATGGCAGGGC
>JAEZDW010000367.1 GCA_023417955.1 Bacteroidota bacterium | reverse complement strand
GCATAGGGGATGTCCATAAAGAACATGCCGATGGCAACGACTGGTGCCGCAAGAATGATCGACCAGATCGTTCTTAATTTTATAGACTCGTAGTGTTTGCGTTGTGCTTCTTCCTGGACCGCCTGCGGATCTTCGACATCTACAACGAGGTCATATCCAATGGACCTTACTGCATTTTGGAGATCAATTGGTTTGGTTTGTTTGCTGTCGAATTCAACCCATGCGGTTTGGTTTGCATAGTTGACACCGGCATCCTTCACCCCGGCTGTTGACTTCAGCATCGATTCAACGCTGACGGCACATGCCGCGCACGTCATTTCGAGAACCGGGAAGGTTTCGCGTTTAAGTTCCTTGAATGTCGATGTTTGTTCCTTTACCGCTGCCATATCTTTTCATGTTATTGTCTATATAAGTATACAGCGTCTGCAGTGGATTGGTTTTACACTTATCCTGCTTTGATTTACATCTATCCGGGTCGCTTCCACTTATTTGAGTGAGCGGCCGCTACTTTCTTGCTTCTACTTCTTGTTTCATGCGCTGCCGGATTCTGCGGCGGTGCATTTCACCCCATTCGGACAGAACTTCAAGCACGGGCTTGACAGAAAGCGCGTATTCGGTAAGTTCATATTCAATAACTACAGGTGTTTCGGCGTGTACGTTGCGCTTGACAAAGCCATTAAGTTCAAGCTCCTTTAATTCGGCTGCCAATACCTTTGAAGAAATGCCTTCAATGGTCCGTTGCAGCTCATTAAATCTGCTTTTGCCGTGCATGAGCGCGATGACAATACGCATCTTCCATTTACCACCGATAACATAGAGCGCGTCACCAATGGAACGCAGCTTCGACTTGCACACCTGGTCGTCGTGAATCAGGTCGTTCTTTTCGCGGGCCATATACCTTATTTTTTACATGTACTAACAAAAATGTAACTACTTACCTTTAGTAAATGACTTACTTTTGGTAAGCAAAAATAGTGAGTTTTGTTGTTATAAACGAAAAACAATAAAGATATGGCAACAAAACCCACAAAATCATCCAAATTATGGAATGTGTTTCTTTGGATCGGTCAGCTTGTGCTGGCAGGAATGTTTCTGATGGCCGGTTACCTGAAGACATTTGTTCCGATTCCCGAACTTTCACAGGTAATACCAATGGCAGGTGAAATGCCCGGGCTGACACGATTTATAGGTGTCTCTGAACTTGCTGGCGGCATCGGGCTCTTACTTCCGGCAGGAGTTCGTATTCTGCCTCAGTTGACAATTGCCGCGGCGTACGCATTAGGCGTCGTCATGATTCTTGCGATACTGTTCCACATTCAGCGTGGTGAATACGATGCGCTCCCGACTACCTTCGTACTTGGCACAATTGCATTCTTCGTTGGCTGGGGCAGAACTTCAAAAGCCCCCATACGCGCGAGGTCGTCGCAAAGTACCGTGAGCAATCAAACAGCATAATGACCCAATGAAAAAAGCCTCGATACTATCGGGGCTTTTTTCATTGGAAATCCTCAGCTGAAATCTGCCCCCTGCATAAGCCCCCGTGGCGCTTGCGGTGAACGACCTCACATCATTTATTGAACAACCGATCATCAACTTCGTAATACCGATAAGCATTGTACGCAACCGGAATACCCAGTGCAACACCCAGGATCATCCACGATATGAATGCCCGGATCGGAACGAAGTCCTGTGGCGGTAAAGGCGTCAACGGCAATACGATGAATGACATCACACACGATGCAAAAATGCCGTACAACATTCCGATGAGGTATCTGTTGAAATGAAGGAACTTCACCTTTGGGAAAACCAAAAAGAAAATAATGGTGAACGTCATCGCGATAGCATAATGATTGAACAACCCGAGCCAGCCCCATGCAGGATCACTCATTGCGCGTTCAAGGCCGACCAATCCACCGGCGATGTAGTTCAGGAGTTTCTCGGGGAATTTTCCGTTCGAGAGGTATCCGCTGATCATTGCAGCGATGATGTCTGTCGTGCCGACAAACAGGCCGGTTAGCAAAATAACTTTAGTTCGTCGACTCATGGTGTGCTGGGTTCGTTGTTCTAGTTAAATGCTGTTGCGTCAAAATCATAACAAACAGTCGTGATAAGATACAACTTTCCCGGAAGCTATAACAGCCTGCTTACACCAGTGAGCTGGTCCTTATTCGAAAATTTCGACATCATATAAAGAGTAGCCCCATTTTCCCGGAGCACGGCGGATCATGGAGATTCTGAGATACCGCGTTCCCGGTGCGTTCACCATTAGTTCATCGCGACCTCCATCGCCGTCGGAAATTTCTTTGATGGAGGTCCATGTTTTGCCATCTGAGGAACTTTTGACATCATAAGCAGCTGGATAAGACGCCTCCCAATTGAGAACCAGCTTCTTTATTGCGTATTCTTTTTTCAGATCAATAAATAGCCACGCCGTTTCTGCAGGCGCACTTGACCATCGCGTTGCGGGATCTCCGTCCAGTACGTTGGATGCATAAAACACAGGACTGCTGTTTTCGCTGGAAGAAGTCCTGGCCTCATTGCCATAGTAGGTCGCAATGTTTCCGGCGCCGTCCCGGACAACGTCAAATTCGAACGTCCGCGCAGATGTTAGTCCTGCTGCAGTACTAGCCGTCACGATGAACTTTGCTTTGCCTGTTTTCCCGGTGAACGTCGCCCGCACAGATCCGGTTTGAGAGGCCTCAGCTGTGACAATGTCGGGGTTATCGTTTTGGTTGACGCGGAACTCAATGGATTCGTTTTTACCGGAACCGCTTTCAAGCAGTAGGAAGTCTTCATGTTGTTTGAACCGTGTTGAAACGATTTTCGGGCTGCTTCCCAGAATGAGTGGTGTTCCTGTAAGCCATTGTACGCCGGCTTTTAACAGTGCCTGGTAACCTGGTGAGTTCTTGGCAGGCTCATCATGGCCCAATGTAAGGCACATCACCTTGCCTTTGCCTACCGGATGCCACCACATCACCGGATGGTTTTCTGCACGCGCGATCACATGAAAGTCTTTTGATCTGGGTTCGATGTAATAGAGTTCGTCGCGAATTTCAAAATCCTCAACTGCCCGCGATATTGGATGTTCTGCTTGTTTCCTGAATTTGTATTCATAACCCCAAAATTCGCTGTTGGTCGTCGATACATTGAACGCAGGCGGAACGGTAGAGGGACCACCAATAAAAATAGCTCCAATAAAATCCTCATACTTATCCCAGTTGAGCAGACTTAATATGCCGCAGTGTATCGTCATATAGCTTCTACCTTCAGCCACGAAGGTGTAGAGCGCATCCAGTTGTTCATCGGACGGTTCGAGAAAGATTGAATTGCTTATGACAAGATCATATTGTTTCAACTTGTCGGCGTTGAGCATGCTGAGGTTTTCCGTTACATCGATGTTAACCGTATTCTTTAATATGTCGACAACTTTGTCGTTTTGGAATTCATGAATCCAGGGCGGGTATCCGTCTTTATATGCTGGCACATTTCCGTTCCCGGTGATTATCAGGGCACGTGGAAGATTTTGTGCGTGGCTTTGTGTTGATTGATAAAGTAGAATAACAAAGATGGTCAGCGTTATGATGACCTGAAAGGTTGCCGAGGTGCTTCGTACTTTCATTACGCTCATTTGGTTTGATGCCCGAACGAGCAAAATAATACGGTTTGCCGAAGCCGCGCTTGTAAAAAAACGAACTAATGTGTCGGGAACAGGCTCAAATCCGGCCGGTAAACAAGAGTTTCCGAGACGACGGATGTAATCGTTCGCAACTTGAATTGGTCTTCAATTGCATCGAGATCTTCAGCAACGGAATCGCTAAGCCCGAATTCCTGCCAGTTCCTGGCGCCGATCAATATGACAAATTCATACAATGACCCGCCATCGACCATACTGAACGTGTGAAACGAACCAACACCTTTGTCGGTCAGGCGTTTCTTCAATGCCTGGATTGCGCGCAGTCCCTCGGAAGCATCGTTCACCGAAAGCGTGATCAGTCTTGTCAGGCGCGCCTTATAGTCAAGTGTGTCGTTCGTGCTGTGAGTGGGGTAGTGTTTGATTTTGAAAATTGACGTCACATCGCCAAAAGGAAAGACGTGTAAACGGTTGTCAGCGAGATCTTCTGCCGGTTTGACTGCATTATCAAAATCTTTCCACGTGCGATGAAACGTCGCGTCGGCGAATTGTCCGTAGCGCGGTCCGGAAATCACGAACCAACCCCACCAACCCCATGTGTCGTCATTGTTGCGATGCCACTCCAGGTGTTTCTTGTAACCGTTTTCAAATTGCAGGCGGTCATTGGGTTGCCAGAACGCGAATTGCGCGAGCTCGTGTTGCTGGGAATACCCTTCAATGGAGATAATTAGTATGATGACTAATAGCAACCGGTACTTTGAATAGTTCATAACAGTTCAGTTTGTCATTTGGGCGAAATAGGGAAATCTCACGGGATGAAATTGTATTTAAGCGAATTGCCATCGGTTAAACGATAGCGATGAAGTGTTGATTGATTGGCAAATTGTCAGATCTGAAGGCCGAAGGCGCCATGCCGGTGAACGATTTGAATTCACGAATGAAGTGCGACTGATCGTAATACAGGTTTGCATAGGCCAACGCTGTGAGACTGGACGACTGCTGTTGCGTGAGCGTCTGTAGCGTCTGCTGAAATCTCAAAATCCTGGCAAAATGTTTCTGACTGAAACCCACGCGTGTCAGGAAAACTTTCTGTAGGTAACGTTGTGTTACATTCAGCGATAAAGCGAGTTTATTCAGATCTGGTGTAGACTTGTTTTGATGCAGGTAGTTGATTGCGTAGTCAACGAGCTGATCGGATGAATGCTCACCATATCGGGACAGCCTTTCAAGCAGTAGCGAATCCGTTGCGTTGACGAGCTGGTCGACGTCATCGTCAACCATGCAGTTGCCTGCTATGTCGGCAAACGATTCGGGAAACAGTGTGTCCCAGGGTATTACGCGATCGTTCAACTCAGACATTGGGATCCGCGAAAAGCGAGAAAACGTATGGGGATAGAACCAGATTCCGAAGCTGCGACCTTTGCCGGTGATTTTGAGCTTGCGGGGTTTGAGGATTTGTCCGATGACCTTGGCCCGGTCTTCTCTGACGCCGTCTTTATAGAAGTCCCAACCAACGCTGAAGATAGCTTCGACGCACCCATCTGCGAAGAACGTATCTTCCATCAGGTACTCGTAGGGATTGTCGATGTAATAATAACACTTGACAAATTTCCGCAATGCCGCTGATGGTGTGAGTTGTTGGATTTTCATGCCTGAGACGCTGGTCATTCTTCCTTACGTGATTGAGCGAAAATGGGTGAGGGGAAGTTACAAAATTTTTATGAGTGGGTGTCGGAATACATCAACGCAGAGGCACGGTGGCACGGGGCTGCACAGGGATATTTTTAGTGGGCAGGACTCGTCAGATTGAGGATTGAGCGTTGTTCTCATTTTTGCGCTCTTCAAACTGAAATAATCCGGCTGTTCGCTATAAGTGAGAGAGGTGCGGGAGGGAATCGCCTTCCTTGCCACCCGTTGCATACGTGTTAATTACAATGACGATCACTTATTTTGCGTCTGAATCTAAAGATGGAAAGAATTGTCCATCAAGCCCCAAACTGCGGTTGCTCTGACAAGAAGAACGCTGATTCCGACAGCCCTGCTGCGCCTGGGTAACCGGCGATGGGTGTAAACGCCGATAATGCCTTGCGTGGACCACCGCTACATCACCCACTACACCTTAAGCTCCAGCAGTGCAAGTGAAAGATTCCGGTTATGGAAAGGCAAATCTTCCGTGTCGGGCGTGGTGTAGGTCTCGACAAACCGGAATCCAAATCCGCTATAGTACTGGATAAGATTCGGGTTATTGGCCCAGGTGTCCATTCGTACAAATTTGAGTCCGTGTTGGCTGCAATATTGCAGTGCCCAGTCTGCGATGCGACCAAACATCTTTTGTCCTTTGAACTGCGGATTGACAACGATTCGGTGAAGATATACGGCATCGCCGTTCTCGTGATGACGCCAGATCACAGGATCTTCTCTGCATATTGAAAAGACTATAGCAATTGTGCTGCCTACTTCTACTTTGTACTGATTCCGATTTTCAATGTCTCTGGCAACAGCGATGCGGTCGTAGTTCCTCCATGAAGGAAAGTTCTTCTTTTCCTGGTAGGCGATCGAAGCTTCAAATAATCCATAGATTGCCGGAAGGTCCTCCTGAGTTGTGTTGAGGATGCTAAGGGTGACGTTATCTTTCATGGTTGTGACTTGCTAAGGAGTGTTTTGAGCCGTTGCATATGCTTGATGACTTCGCTCACTTCCTGCCGGGATAAGCCAGATAGCAAGTCGCTGATTTGAAGGGCAGAAGCATCATTAATATTTTTGACCTCGTTGCGGCCTTTAGCGGTTAACGTAACCCTGCTTGCGCGCCCATCGCTCCTATCTTGTTGGCGGCTGACGATACCATTTTTTTCAAACAGCCTGAGAAGCCTGCTCAGATATCCTTTATCTATGCTGATTGCATCGATTAGCTGACTTGCGGAGCAGGGGCCTGATTCACTTAGTTCATACAGAATGCGTGCCTCCGGCAATGAGTAGTCGGTTTCCAGGATATGGTTGTTTAAAAGGCCGAGCACGTTTGTGTAAAATCTGTTGAAATCACGAATTGTCTGGATCTCTGTTGCTTTCATAGTGATCCAAAGTAATTGAAAATAGTTGACATAGTCAACTAATTTCAATCGCGCTGATGGGCTCTCCAAAAAAGCTTCGCTTGCTCGCTGATCAATGTATAAGAGAACGCACAGGGAATTCCGCAGCGCCATTTCTCAGAAACGGGTAGTTGGTGGCAGGGGAGGCGGTATGGTGGGCCTGATGCGCTTTACTTAACTATCTTGCAGCTACGTGTCCGCCGTCTACATTGATAATCTCTCCGGTTATGAACTCGTTGGTTGCTAATTCATGCGCTACCCCGGCAATATGAGATGGTTCTCCGATTCTGTTCAGTACCGAAACATTTCGTCCTGAGTCCGGATCGGTTACCCCCATCTTTCCCTGAAGGGCAGTCCGGATTACTCCCGGCGCAATTGCATTCACTCGTATATTATCTTTTCCAAACTCTGCTGCCAATTGACGTGTAAAGGCATGGATGGCTCCTTTTATACTGATGGGCGCAGTTGTGGGTAATCCATTTACGGCCTGATCAACGAGAACGCTACCTATATTCAGAACTGCGCCGCCACCGCCAGAGATCATATGTGGGAGGGCGAGCTGTGTGAGGAAATATGTGCCTTTAAAATTAATCCTATAAAACCGCTCAATGTCTTCATCGACGACTTCAAGAAAAGGTTTTGGCTGAAATACTCCCGCATTGTTAATAAGGATATCTATGCGGCCGAAGTGTGATAACGCCTTATCGACGATCTTTTTTCTTGCTTCCGGATTTGAAACATCTCCTGCTACGGTGAGAGCGTTTTGCGGTTTACCAAGTGAATTGTATGCTTCCTGCAGATTGTTGTCGTCAGCTGAATTCATCAGCACGTTGATGCCTTTTGAAAGAAAAAGTTGACTGATTCCTTTTCCGATGCCTGTTGATGCACCGGTAACGATCGCTGTTTTTGTCATTGTTTGTTTGAATTAAAATGTTCGTTCGCAAGTCTACCATCGAAACCCCAATTGCTGCTTTCGATTTCCGAGATCACAACATGCGTCAGCTTCGGATCTTTATTCAGCACTGCTGATAATAAGTTCGTCACTCCTTCGACGAGTTGTTGCTTCTCTTTTAAAGTAAGTCCAGGTGGTGTGACTTCTATTCGGACAATTGGCATTTGTTTAGATTGTTTGTTTAGCGCAAAATTGAACAACGTTGTGATGATATGCTGTGAGATTTGCTAAAGCGTTGATATGATAAACATCACAATGTTTCCGCATCCCGCGAGTGCCTACCCGAAAAAAGGATAGCCGTTGTTTCGTATGTTGCCCTTCAGCGGCAATTGCAATAGCTACAGAATGCTTCGAGTTGTTCTGGTTAATTCACTTCCAATGTTGATGTTTAAGGCCGAGGCGGGGTTCGAAAAGAAACACGTGGGTTTCGTCAAACGCGATGAGCTTATACTCGACTCCGCGCGGAATGATGATAAAGTCTCCTTCATTGAGCATGATGTCACCGGTATGGAAGCAAATAGTGAGATTCCCTTTGATCACAAGAAACATTCCGTCTTCTTTTTCGTGGTGATGCCAAGTGCATTCGCCTTTCAATTTTAGGAGCCGTATTTCCTGGTCATTTAACTCCCCGACGATTGTGGGTTCGCTGTACTCGTTGACAAGACTGAAGGCGTCCTGCAAGTTTACTTTTTTGAGTGTGATCATTGATGTGTATTCGTGGTGTAAATATCGAATGATAGAGCGCGGGCATTCGGGACGAGCCCGCTATCGAACATAGCAGGCAGTCTCGTTGAGGGGATGAGTGACCGGGATCAATCGGCGCACTAACTTCTATGTTTCGTCGACATAAAGTCGGGTCGAAGCCGACTTCTGCATAGGGTTTAAGAGGGGTTAATCCAGGGTTGATCCGCCTTTGGGCGTCTGTAGCTGGATCAACCCTGGATTATCCCTGGATCAACCCTGGATCAACCCTGGAATAACCATAACTAATACCCGACTTTACATCGACTTTACATCGAAGAATGGATAGTGATTCCTGCCGCAATTGACCTCCCGGAAGGCTGGCCGCGGCATGATAGAGGATAGATAGGAATTCCGCCGGTATAACAAGTTTTATCCATTCCTATTTCTACCGGACAACAATGATTAAAATTGGATAATTCCGTCATTTGTTTGACGTCGTCCAAAATCAGTTATGTGCAGGCGTTGTCGTCCATAGAATGGATTTGTGAATTAGTCAGGCTGCTTCATTGGGGAAAAGAAATCGATTGCCCGTAAACTAAACAGTTGATCACCATTCAAGGGTCACTCCGTACACCAATCTTAGAATCTCTGTATTCGAAGATTATTTAGGTGGTAACGAGAAGTTGTTCCGATCAGTCAAATGTTTGCAAGATTTTGCTATGCCGCCAGGTATCCGTTCGGTTTACCCGAGGAAGCATCATCCGAAGACAGTGGCTGCGTCTTGAAGGCGGGATCCTGTATGATCAGGTTCACCAGTTCTTCCTTAAGGCGTCCCTTGAGTTCTCTTGGATTGAGTCCGGATAGATTGCGTATTGTCCGGTTAAAGTGGGGTTGATCAGCAAACTCAAGATCATGTGCCATTTCCGTAAACTTGATATCCATGTCTTGTCGCAGCAACTTAACTACTGTTTCAAATTTCGCCAGCTTTAAGTAATGCCTTGGTGATACACCAACTGATGTTATGAATCTTCGTTGCAGTTGGCGCTCCGATACACCGGACAGATCCACAAGTTCCTTGACCTGATGAACCATGTTTGATTTAATTCTTCTTATGCATTCACTAACCAACGAATCTTCATCGCGCGCGTCAGCGGCCTTCTTCAGTAGAAATCTGGAGAGGATGTCCAAACGTTCTGCATTGTTTCCCGCGTCATGCAATTGGATGTTTATAGGAAGCTCTTTCTTAAAATCATTCAATGAATAGATTCGGTCGGAAAAATAAACGGCGTCAATCCCGAATAGTCGCTGGATGGTCTGAGGTTGGAATAAAACGCCAACGGCGGAGAACGGCGTATTCACCTCTGCCACGCTGGGCTGCGTCGCCTGACCATATATAATTGATTGCGGAAGGTATTCGCCTCCTCTTTTTACAGCGCTCTGATGATTGTGATGATGGAAAATAATTCCCGACGAGTCGTCGACAAATGTTCGGATCGTAAGCGGTCCGGAAAGGTGCCTGATGTTAAGTGCCCAAAAGTATTTTACCAGATGGCGTAATTCGCCTTGGGGTTGGATGATCTGATAGTCCGTCATGTTTTCCATTTTTTAGAACGACTCAGTCGGGTTAACGATTCCTGTTCAATGGTGCTAAAACGATCTGGAAACGGTCATGGTTCCGGAGGAAGAATGCTATTTTACTCATAGCCGTGACTTTTATCACATGACGAAGTTACCATGTGGTAATTTTTTTCTGAGTGTCGCCAAACATCTTGCCTCGGCTTCCGGCTCACCGGGAATATGGCATGCTTTAAAAATCCTGGGGCGGCAACGGCTGTGTTCTTTACGAATGTGGATCCAGCCGGAAGCTATATTTTTTTCTTACACTAAATTGAAATTACATCTATGACTGGAGGTAACGAAGGGTTCCTTTCTCCAAAGGATTGGACAGTTTTAATAGTACGGTTCACGATCGCGGTAGTGCTGTTTCCGCACGGTGCGCAAAAATTGTTGGGATGGTGGGGCGGCGCCGGGTATAATGATACGATGCTTTTTTTTACAGAAACGGTTGGGTTACCCTATTTGATCGGACTTCTGGTAATTCTGATTGAGTTCTTCTGCCCGCTTTTGTTATTAGTTGGAATTGCTATTCGCTATGCTGCTGGTCTCATTATGATTGTCATGATCGGAGTTATCGTCACCGTGCAAAACCAGTATTTTTTCATGAACTGGTTTGGTACACAGGAAGGGGAAGGCATGGAGTTCTTCTTGCTAATGATCGGCTTGTGTTGTGTGTTGGTTGTAAATGGAGGCGGAAGAGTGTCCCTCAATCTGCTGCTAGCCCGGCGCACACGATTGATATCCGGAAGCCAGAATCCAGGCTTAAAGTGACGCGTGCAAAACTTACTAACAGGTTTCGACACTTCCTTGTAAAAACTCAGTGGTGAAACATCTTTTCGTATAGCGCCAGGGTGGACACGTACCCTACTGTATAATCCACCGAGAGATGTAGGGCGAGTTCGATACGGAGGAGGACGTCGCGCAGGATGGAGGACCATTGACCTTTTGTGATTAATATTTTTTCTGTGCGGTTGTCACGTAAAAGCTACATAGTTTCCATAGTTTTACCCGCAATGAAGCACACAATCAAGATCCGCGGAATTAATCTTGTTTACGAGGACCATGGTAAAGGAGACGTACTCGTATTTATTCATGGTCAGCCTTTCAATCGCAGTATGTGGCAATATCAGATTGGGAGGTTTGCTCAAACTTATCGATTGATCGTCCCGGACTTGCGTGGCTATGGTGAAACGGATGTGCCAGATAGTTCTCGCGTATTATTGGATGAACTTGCGTTGGACATTTTGCATCTGCTGAAAAAGCTTAAGATTGAGCGGGCTACGTTTGTCGGGTTGTCGATGGGGGGACAGATCGTGCTCGAACTGTTTCAGTTGGCAGCCGGGAAGTTCAACGCAATGGTCCTGGCAGACACAGATGCGCGTGCTGAAGATGCTTCGGGTTATCAAAACCGCCTTGACCTTTCGAACCGGATGGTCTCCGAAGGAATGTTAAAATTCACTAGTGACCGCATTAGCCAGTTTATATCCAGTAGAACTTTTGAGACGAAACCTGATGTCGTTGCTCACCTGCAACAAATGATGACTGGGACAAACCCGATTGGTGCTGCAATGGTGCAACGCGGTCGTGCAGAGCGTGAGGATCATACAAATTTGTTAGGGGAGGTTGATTGTCCTGCCCTTATTATTGTGGGCGCCGATGACGTTTTTACGCCTGTCTCTGCGGCGCGTTATATGCACGAACGTATAACAGGATCGCAATTGTCCATTATAGAAAATGCCGGACATATCCCATCAATGGAACAACCGGATACGTTCAACGACGTCCTTGAAAGATTTCTCGCGCGGGTTTACGGGCATTAGAGTCTTGCGATTAAAAAACGCCCTCGTCGGAGGGCGTTTTTGACGCTACAGAAGAATGGAGTCGTTACTTTAGTTGGTGTGCATGCTGAAGACGCGTTGCAATGGCAATTCTGTTCCACGCATTTATCACCACCACCTGCATAATAATATGGGCAACAGTGGTTTCATCAAACTTCGCCTTGAGGCGTTCAAAGGTCTCGTCGCTGACTCCGTGCTCACCCAGACGTGTTATCTCTTCCGTTATTGCCAGGAGCGCACGTTCTTCTTCCGTAAAAAGCGGTGACTCGCGCCATGCACTCAACGCGTAAATCCGCGCTTCCGATTCGCCGAGTTTGCGGGCGTCGGCTGTGTGCATTTCAAGGCAGTATGCACAACTGTTGATTTGTGACGCGCGTATCTTGATCAGTTCTTTTAACGCTGGTTCTAGAGTAGTCTGGCGCGCATAGTTTTCCAACGCCATCATCGCCCCAAGTGCATTTGGGTCCACCTTGTCGATGCTCATTCGCTGCTTCATAGATAAACTTGTTTAAATTTCTATAAAGTCTGCGTTGCCCACATTTTGTGACAAGTGTCGAGAAATATTTTTTCAGGGTTCCTGATAACAAAAATTTCATAAATCTTTTTATTCTCAATTTTGAGGGCCATGATCATGTAAACCTTATCAAACGCGTCCAGTTTTAATGCTGGTTCTCCATTTACAAACACAAGTGAGTAGTTGAGCCAATGCTCAGTCGATTTTCCGGTAATCCCAACCATAAATCGGATTACGTGTTCCGCGCCTTCGATGACATTACGCGCCGCAGTTACTTTGCCACCTCCATCAGAATAAACCCGTATATCATTGGCAAGCAATTGAACCAAGGTGTGCATATCTTTAGTAACACTTGCACGAATGAATGCATCCAAAAGGGCGTGTTCGCTTTCACTTTTACCTTTCATCAAAGGGGGATTCACTTTCAGTCGAAGTCTGGCGCGGCGTAGCAATTGGCGGCAGTAAACTTCGGAGATGTTACAGATTTCCGCGATTTCGTGATAAGGGAGATGAAATGCCTCACGCAAAATCAGCACTGAACGTTCAATAGGATTGAGCACCTCCAGCATATGCATGAACGCATACTTCAGGATATCGGTATTTGCGTCTTCCGGGGTTTCTGTAATGACCGGCTCAGGCAACCAGATTCCGGGATACTCGCTGCGTTCACGCTTGAGCACTTTCAAACGGTCAATACATTTGTTGATAACGATTCGTGTGATATATGTTTTAACATTATTAATTTTTTGCAGGGGTTGCTCCACCAGATCGACAAATAAATCCTGGACAACGTCCTCAGCCTCGTGGATTTGACCCAGCATGTTGTACGCGACCGCCAACAGATACCGACGGTATTTAATGTAGTGATGCTGCAGTTTCATTTGGACCATAACATTAATTGTGTCTCGACCTGTAAACTTGAAAGAATCCGACATGGCCGTGCCCTATTTTTATGGGCAGCGTTTATTTTTTTTTACATGTCCGGCGCACGTTTTTTACCGTCATGCGTTTAGGTTAGACTAGACCATATAATCAAATTGTAGCTCTATGATTGATACATCATGTCCCTTTTACAAATCCCTGCACAGCGTAGGTAATTTTACAGATCAGGAGTTGGAAGAAGTTTTGAGTTATTTTAAAAGGAAGAGGATTAAGAAAAACAGGTTTGTACTTCAGGAGGGAAATCTGTGTTTAGCCGACTATTTTGTTGTGAAGGGGCTGCTGAGGAAATTCCATGAATCGGATGGGAAGGAGCATACTACACAGTTTGCGTGTGAAGGATGCTGGATCAGTGATTGGGCTGCACAGGCAAGTGGACTGCCAAGCGAGTTTAATATCGAGGCACTTGAGGAGACTGTGGTACTTATTATATCAACTGCGGATATTCAGAGATTGATTGCAAAGAGTCGGAAATTTGAAAGCTACTATCGTGAGGAGATAAAACGCGGACATATTTTACAAGAGAAGCGTATTCTTTGTATGCAGAAGCAGGCACAGCAGTGTTATGCGGACTTCGAATCGATGTACGGCGGTCTGGAAACCAGGGTGTCGCAAACACACATCGCATCGTTTATAGGAATAAGCAGAGAGTCGTTGAGCCGACTTAAGAACAATGCCATCAAGAAGATTCGAAATCGCGACAGAAAGCTTGACGATTCAATAACGCAGGAACACGTCAACGAAGAACGGCTTGGGTCTTTGTCAGAAACGCAAATGGTGCAAGCGTCGTGAGGCCGGAAACCGGGAATCTTCTCGGTGCATTGCATGGAATCTTTCTGGTTGCTATTTCTAGAGCATTATAATTTAGAGTTCGTTTCATTAAGTCTTATGATCAAGCCGATCTGCCCTAGATGGTATATGTCGTGCTGGATGATACCTTCTAAAAGAAACTCCATTGTGTGCCCGGGTTGATATTCGGTCGATAGAAAATCAT